>NZ_BAFS01000149.1 GCF_000308415.1 Nocardia asiatica NBRC 100129
CGCCCTCACGCTGGGCAAGCAGGGCGTGCCGTCGCCCGCGGATGCCGCCGCACTGGATCTGCTGCGTCAGCAGGAGTCCGCCCTCGGACTGCACAGCCCCCAGCCGTACGCGGACTTCGCCAAGCGGGTCGACCAGCATCGCGAACAGGTCCGGGACTTCTTCGACCGCTCCCGCAAGGCCGGGCTGCGCACGCTCGGTTACGGAGCCTCCACCAAAGGCAACGTGGTGTTGCAGCATTGCGGGATCGGTCCGGAGGATCTGGCGTGCATCGCGGAGGTCAACGACGACAAGTTCGGCAAGTTCACCCCGGGCAGCGCGATCCCGATCGTGTCGGAGGCCGAGGCGCGTGCGCTGGCGCCCGACCAGTTCTTCGTGCTGCCCTGGCATTTCCGCGCCATGATGCTGGAGCGCGAGAGCGCCTTCCGCGCGACGGGCGGACGGCTGGTGTTCCCGCTGCCGGAACTGGACGTGGTGTGAGATGACCATCGTCGTCACCGGCGCGGCGGGGCAGGACGGCACCCTGCTGTCGGAGCTGCTCGAAGCGCGCGGTGAGCGAGTGCTGCCGATCACCCGCGACGGCCCGGTCGACATCACCGACGCCGCCGCCGTGCGGCGGCTGGTCGCCTCCGAACGGCCCGAGCAGGTGTACCTGCTGGCGGCGGTCCAGCACTCCTCGCAGGACGACCACGGCGACCCGCACGAGCTGGCCCGCGCCTCCCACCGGGTGAACACGCTGCCGGTACAGCATTTCGCGGAGGCGATCGATCGGCATCGCACCGGCACCCGCCTGTTCTACGCGGCCTCCTCGCACGTCTTCGGCTCCGGCGCCGCCGCGGTGTGCGACGAGGACAGCGGGCTGCGACCGGACTCGATCTACGCGGTCACCAAGGCGGCGGGGCTGCTGACCTGCCGCGCCTACCGGGCCCGCGGCGTCTTCGCGGCCGCGGGCATCATGTTCAACCACGAATCACCCTTGCGGGCCGAGAAGTTCGTCACCCGCAAGATCGTGCGCGCGGTCGCGCGGATCCAGCGCGGCGAGACCGGCACGCTGGAGGTGGGCAGCTTGGCGGCCGGCGCCGACTGGGGATACGCGCCGGATTACGTCGAGGCGATGACACGGATCCTGGCCTTGGACGAGCCGGACGATTTCGTCGTCGCGACCGGCGAACACCACACGGTCGCGCAGTTCTGCGCGGCCGCGTTCGGCATGGCCGGACTGGACTGGAAAAACCATGTGCGCGAACGTCCCTCGGTGCTCACCCGCAGCAGGCAGCCGCTGGCGGGCGACGCGACGAGGCTGCGGGAGCGAACCGGGTGGCGTCCTTCGGTGGATTTCCACGGCACGGTGCGGGCCATGCTCGTCGCCGAGGGCGTGCGCCTGGCGGAGGAATCGAAAGCCGGTGCGCACCGGCGGAACGGATGGATGACGTGACCTTGAACGACGAGAACGTGCTCGCCGCCCAGTTGATCTCCGTCGCCGACGGCGTCTACGAGGAGACCGCCGCCCGGATCGGTGAGATCGGCACCGAGACCGTCGCCGACGCGGTGCTCAAGGAGATCGCCTGGCGCGCGAGCCACGGCACCCGGCCGCGACAGCCGGTCACCGCCGTGTTCGAGCTGGCCCACGAGGGCAAACAGCTGGACTATCTGGTCACCTTCGGCGCCGACGACCCGGCCGTCGCGCCCGGCGCCCTGGAGGATCCGTGGCTGGTGGTGCGTCAGGATCTGGTGGAGCTGCTGCGCGCGGTCTACGGCCCGCCCGACACGGTCGCGGGCACTCGCGCCATCGCGATCAAGGACGAGCCGGGGCCGGGCAGTTTCGCCCCGGAAGACCCGTGGCGGCTGGCCCGCGACGCCGCCGCGGTCGCCGCCGACGCGATCGTCACCGCGTGCCGCCCTCAGCACCACGACCTCAACGCGCTGTCGCTGCACTTCGGTTCGGACAAGTGGGGCGGGCACTGGTACACCCAGCACTACGAGCGGCACTTCGCGCCGCTGCGCGACAGCCGCGTGCGGGTGCTCGAACTGGGGATCGGCGGATACACCGCGCCCGATGTGGGCGGCGCGTCGCTGCGGATGTGGAAACAGTATTTCCGCCGCGGGCTGGTGTTCGGCCTGGACTATTTCGACAAGTCCGGCATCGCCGAGCCGCGCCTGCAACCACTGCGCGGCGACCAGGGCGACGCGGCGTTCCTCGACGAGCTCGGCCGCTCGCTCGGCCCGTTCGACATCGTCATCGATGACGGCAGCCACATCAGCGGTGACGTGATCGCCTCGTTCCGGGCGCTGTTCGCGCATCTGCGGCCCGGCGGGCTGTACGTGGTGGAGGACACCCAGACCTCCTACTGGTCGGGCTGGGGCGGAAGCAGCACGGCGACCGACGATCCGGCCACCACCATCGGCTACCTGAAAACCCTGGTCGACGCCCTGCACCACCAGGAATTCGAACCGGAATCCGGCCGCGCGGCAGGCGCTTTCGACGACTGGGTCGGGGCGCTGCACTTCTACCACAACATCGTGGTCGTCGAAAAACGCCGCAACGCCGAGCAATCGGCTCCATCATGGGTGCCTCGGCACACCAATCCGATGGAGTGGATGAAGCCGAAGGAGTGATCGGATGAAATTTCTCGTCGTGCCGGTGCCCTCGTCGGGCCACCTGCTCGCGATGGTGCCGTTCTGCTGGGCGCTGCGGCTGGCCGGGCACGAAGTGCTGGTCGCCTCACGCGACGACGTGACGGCCACCGCGCTGCGCTCCGGCCTCAACGCGGTGGAGCTGACCGCGCTGAACGTGCCGATGGACCAGCTGCGCACACAGGTGAAGCCGGGCATGTTCCCGCTGCCGCTGTTCGCCGACCGCGACCAGCCCAGCGGGCAGGGCCTGTGGCAGATCGCCGCGCAGAACTGGCACAACCACGCCCGCCAGTACCTCGACACCTTCGCCGAGGTGGCCACCGACTGGGCGGCGGAGGTGATTCTCACCGACCCGCTGGCCACCGTCGGCCGTGCCCTCGGCGCGCACCTGGACCTGCCGGTCGTGGTGCACCGCTGGGGGATCGACCCCACCGGAGGCCCGTTCACCGAACGCACCGCCGCACTCGCCCAGGAGGCGGGCACCCGGCTGGCCGATCCGGTCGCCGTGCTCGACATCTGCCCGCCGCGGCTGCAAGCGCCCGACGCCGCACCGGGCACTTCGCTGGGCTATGTCCCGTTCAACGGCACCGGCGTGCTGCCGCCGTGGCATCGCGACGAACACGGCCGCAAGCGGATCGCGGTCTGCATGGGCGGCAGCACGCTGGGCCTGACCGGTCCGCGGCCGCTGGAGTCGGTGCTCGCGGCGCTGGCCGGCATCGAGGACGCCGAGGTGATCGTGGCGCTGTCGGCGCCCGACCGCGCCGGCGTAGGCGAGCTGCCCGGCCATGTCCGGGTGGTGGAGGAAGTTCCGCTGAACCTGTTTCTGCCCGGCTGCGATCTGCTCGTGCACCATGGCGGCTCGACCACCGGCCTGACCGCGGGATGGTTCGGGCTGCCGCAACTGGTGCTGCCGCAGATGTTCGACCAGTTCGACTACGCCAGGGGCCTGGAGCGCGCCGGCGCCGGACTCGCCGCGCAGACCCCCGCCGATCAAGGCGACATCGAAGCGCTCACCACCTCGATCCGCACGCTGCTGCGCGAACCGCGCTTCCGCGCCGCCGCCGAACAGATCGGCGCCGACCTGCGCGCCGCGCCTTCCCCCGACGACGTGGTGCGCCAGGTTGTCCCGCTGCTGGCCGAGCGTGCCGGGGCAGCCACCAGATAGACCGTCCGCGCGGCCCGCACCGGGCGGCGCGGGAACCGAAAGCCGTAGGTTGCAGATGATTTCCAGGACATGGACCAGGTTCCGGGGTTCACTCGACTACTACGCCGCGATGTACGCGGTGTTCGTGGTCGGCATACTCGTCCCCGTCGTGCTGATCGTGCTCGCGCTCACCGGTTCACCCGGCCCGGTGACCGCCGTGCTCGGCATCGTGTGCGCCGCGGCGCTGTTCGTGCTCGTCGTGCCGACGGTGCCCGCCGAGTGGCGGGAGGTGGTGCGCGGCAAACCGATCGTGGTGCGGGTGCTGTGGAGCGTGACCATCCTGCTGGTGGTCGCGGTGCTGGCCCGGTTGACCCAGTTCGTCCTCGACGCCGACAACGTCGACGCCTCGCTGTCGGCCGACGACGACTTCCTGGTGAAGAAGACCCACTTGTCCGGCTACATCAGCGGTGCGCTCATGGCCGAGCACGACCCGGCGAGTCTCTACGACCGTCACCGCTACGAGTCGCCCGAGGCGGATTCGGTGCTGCCCGCGGTCACCCCGCAAGATCGCGACGCCTACCTGTATCCGCCGCCGTTCTTGCTGCTGCCGCGGTTGCTGCTGCTGTTCAGCCACGACTTCGCCACGCTGCGCGCCCTGTGGTACTCGCTGTACGTGGCGATCGTGCTGGTGGCCATGTTCGCCATCGCCCGTTGGATCGGCGGCAGGCAGGGTGCGGTGCTGGCGGCGCTGACCCCGGTGGTGTGGATCAGCTTGCCGACGCTGGCGACCCTGCAGATCGGCAACATCCACGTGCTGGTGCTGTATGTCGGCGGCGCGGGCGCCATGGTCCTGTTCCAGCTGCGGCGCAACGTCTTCGGCGGCGCGGCGCTGGCGTTCGCGATCATCGCCAAGGTGTCCCCGGCGATCCTGCTGGTCTATCTGCTGGTCCAGCGGCGCTGGCGTCCCGCGGTGTGGACCGCGGCGTTCTGTGGCCTGTATTCGCTGGCCACGCTGGCGATCTTCGGCCGGGAACCGTGGCGGCAGTTCCTGTCCGACGGCACCTGGCAGCGGCTGGCCAGCGGGGAGTTCCATCAGTTCGTGCTCGTGGAACGGGCCAACCAGCTGGTCAACTATTCGCCGTACGGGCTGCCGTACAAGGCGAACATCATGGGCTGGGACATCGGCGATCCCACCGGGCCCGCCCGCGTGATCACCAATGTCTACACGCTGCTGTTGCTGATCCTGGTGGCGGTCACCGCGGTTCGCATCCACCGGCGGCTGTCGGCGGGCGCCCAAGGGCCGCGGGTGCGCGCCGAGCAGTTGGCGATCTGGCTGGCGGTGCTGACGCTGGCGTCGTTCCGTGCTCCGTTCGGGCCGTGGGTGTACATCGCCGTGGGCGCGGTGTGGATGCTGGCGGTGTACGCCGGGCTGATGCGCGGCGGCAAACGCACCATCGCCCTGCTCACGGTGGCCTGGCTGATCGTCGCGGTCTACAACGAGAACGTCTACTTCACGCTGGTGGCGCAGACGGTCATCTACCTCGCCTGCTTCTTCGTGGCCTGGCGGGCGAGCGCGGGCACCGACCCGGAACCGGCGCCGCCCGCGCGAGCCGCGGACACCGAGCGGGTGGGTGCGGCATGAGCGGACGAGCACGCAGGCCGCGGGGAATCGTGGCGACGCGAGGTCCCGCGGATGCCGAGGAACGAAGGCGTATGAGCGGCCACAGCTGGGGGCGGAGAGGGAACAGATGAGCACCTATTGCGTGATCGGCGCGGGGGCGGCTGGTTTGGCCACCGCTCGCCGGTTCGCCGCACACGGCTTGGATTTCGACGTGCTCGAGGCGGCCGACGGGATCGGCGGGATCTGGGACGCGCGGCGGCCGGACTCGCCGGTCAGCCGCAACACGCACGTGATCGCGTCCAAAGGCGTGCAAGCGTTCTCGGGGTTTCCGATGCCGGAGGACTATCCCGACTACCCCGGTCACGAACTCGTGTTGCGCTATCTGCACTCTTACGCCGATGCCTTCGACCTGTGGCCCTACATCCGGTTGAACACCTCGGTGCAGCGGATCGAACCGGCAGCCGACGGTTGGGCGGTGAGGCTGGCCGACGGGTCCGAGCGGTCGTATGCGGGGGTCGTCGTCGCCACCGGCCACGACCGCACGCCGCGCCGCGTCGACATCCCCGGTTCGGCCACGGTGCCCGTCCTGCATTCCAGCGAGTACCGGCACCCCGAACAGGTGCTCGGCAAGCGGGTGCTGGTGATCGGCGCCGGGCAATCGGCGGCCGACATCCTGTCCGACTGCGCGGTCAACGCCGCGCTGACCCTGCACAGCAGCAGGCGCGGCTTCTACTGCATGCCCAAGTACCTGATGGGTCGCCCGACCGACAGCATGCTGCAGGGCCGGATGTGGCGGCCGCTGCGCAAGCGGGCCTTCGAGCGGCTGTTCTCGTATCTGCGTGGCCGTTCCCGCTCGTTCGGGCTGCCGGTACCCGATTTCGGTGAAGGCATCGTGATCCCGATGCTCGGCGACCAGCTGCACCACCACTACACCCACGGCGACATCACGCCCAAGCCGGACGTCGCCGCGATCGACGACGACCGGGTGACCTTCGCCGACGGCACCGAAGAGAAGGTCGACTTGGTGGTGCTGGCCACGGGGTTCGTGCCGCACTATCCGGTGGTCGAGCGCACCCATCTGAACTGGTCCAGGGACAGTTTGCGACCGGGCCTGTATCTGAACATCTTTCCGCCGCACACTCGCGATCTGTTCGTGGTCGGGATGGTGCGCCCGATCGGCTCGCACTGGGACGTCTACGAGAAGCAGGCCGACCTGGTCGCGGAGTACCTGCGGGCCAAGGCGAGCGATCCGCGGCGGGTCGAGCGTTTCGATCGCGCCACCCAGGGCCGCCAGCCCGACCTGTATGCCGGGTTGCGGCTCTACCACGCCGACCAGTACCCGCTGGTGGTGGAGAAACAGGACTACATGCACCAGCTGCGCAAACACGCCAAGCTGTTGCGGGGAAAGGTCGGATCATGAAAGCACCCGGGCCGAATCTGGTGGAAACCGGACGCATGCTGCCGAAACTGGCGAAGAACCCGCTGACGACAGTGGGCGAGCTGCTGGCGGGCTACGGCGACGTCGTGCGGGTCAAGGCGGGCCCGATGCTGGTGTATCTGGTCGCGGACCCGGAGCTGACCGAGTACGTGCTCAAGGACAACTACACCAATTACCGCAAGAGCCCGATCTACGACGAGTTCAGCATCCTGCTCGGCGACGGGCAGCTGACCACCAACAACTTGGACTACTGGCACACGCAGCGCAAACTCATCTCCCCGGCGTTCTCCCATTCCCACGTCAAGGGTTTCGCCGACGACATCACCGACAGCGCCGCGGCGATGCTCGACGGCTGGGACGCCGCGGCCGGGCAGTTCCGCGACATCTACGACGACTACGTGAAACTGCTGCTCGCGGTGACCGGGCGGATCCTGTTCAGCATCGACCTGTCCACCGATACCGGCCAGGTGACCGACGCGATGCGGGCGGCGTTCGCGTTCATCATGAAGCGGGTGAACGCGCCGGTGAAGCTGCCGCAGTCGTTCCCGACACCCGAAGCTCGCCGGGTCGCGCGCAAGGTCGGCGAACTGGACGAGGTGGTGCGTCAGCTCATCGAGGAACGCCGCCGCGGCGGCGACACCACCGACGTGCTCACCGCGCTGGTGCGCGCCCGCGACGAAGGCGGTCAGGGCATGCGCGAGGAGGATCTGCTCAACGAGATCAAGACCCTGCTGGTGGCCGGTCACGAGTCCCCGGCGAACGCGCTGTCATGGGCGTGCTACCTGCTGGCCACCCACCCGGAGATCCAGGAGCGGCTGGCCGGGGAGGTGCGCGCGGCGATCGGCGATCGCACCCCGGCGTTCTCGGACTTGGCGCAGCTGAGCTACTGCCGCATGGTGATCGAGGAGACCATGCGGCTGTATCCGCCGGCCTGGATCGTCGAGCGCACTCCCATCGCCGACGACGAGATCGGCGGCTACCACGTGCCCGCCGGTGCGCGAGTCACTCTGTGCATGTACTACATTCACCGCGACGAGCGGCTGTGGGAGGCCCCGGAGGAATTCCGTCCGGAACGTTTCGCCGACGCGGCGGTGGCCGAACGGCACAAGTTCGCGTTCTTCCCGTTCTCCGGCGGCCCGCGCATCTGCCTGGGCAAGGACATGTCCATGACGGAGATGGTGCTGATCCTGGCCATGACGGTGCAGCGTTTCCGGCTCGAACTCGACCGGACCCACCCCGTGGTGCCGCTGGCCTCGGTGAACTTGCGTCCGGAGTCCGGCATCCGCATCCGCCCGGTCCGCCGCGTCAGCGAGCCCGTGACGACCTGAAGTCCCCGGGAGCCGACGCCTCGCAGCCGCTCGAACCGCTGTAGGGCTCCTACGCCTCGGACGACCCGCTGCCGACAGCGGTGGCCTGCCACGCCTCGCGAGCGCTGGGGTAGCGGGGAGACCAGTGCGTGGTGGAGCGAAAGCGGTTGTCGCTCACCCGAAGTGATCGGGTCGGGGAGGTGAGCCGGTGACCGCCGAGCAGGACGGCGCGGCCGGGTGCGCGCAGCCATGGCCGTTTGCCCGCGGCATCACCGGCCCAGCAGCGCGACGCTGCAGGCGATGATCCAGGCCACCCACCCCAGCCAGCCGATCAAGCCGAGGACCGCGACGCGGTTGGTGCCGTCGACGTTGTAGGGACCGGCCGACGACGAGACGAAAAGCAATGCGGCACTGATGTATCCGAGCCACGCTTGCCAGCCCGAGAGGAATCCGGTGCCGTCTCCGGCGATGCTGAAGCCCAGCAGCGCCGCGGCGAGGAAAACCTGGTTGAACCCGAACAGGACATTGCTGGTTCCCCACAGGCCCGCGGTCGTGCCGCGGCTGTGCGTGGCGGCCGCGACCATGCCGAACCGCAGCGCTTCGATGACGGTGAACGTGGCGTTCTGCATGAGCACTCCGGCGAATCCCACCAGCGCCCACGCCGCCTGTCCTTCTCCGCCGCGCCACGTCACCGACAGCATGCCCGCGGCGAAGACGATGGTGCACAGCCACATTGCCGGAGCGAGCGTCGAAGGGCGCTTCACCGCCTCGCCGACGGCGGCGAAAGCTTCCTCGACCGCGTCGATCTTCTCCGCCGACAGCGGGAACGGGAGCCGAGCACGCACATAGAGCAGGTTGACCGCGAACGCCGCCACGACGAACCCGATGCCGCCCAGGCCTGCCACCGTGGTGAATTCCATCGAATGCCCTCTTCCGCACCAGGGTTGCGCGCTGGGTGTCCCCGCGCGGCAGCCAATTGGATTTACATCAACTATATTGAATATAGGAGCAGGCGGAATGGAGGGCAATGGTGGACGCACAGCCGCAGCGGCGACGTTACGACTCGTTGCGCAGGCAGACTCAGGCCAAACGCACTCGCGCCGACATCGCGGAAGCCGCCGGGCGACTGTTCCGCACCCGAGGATGGGCCGCCACCACCATCGCCGACGTCGCCCGCGAGGCGGGAGTGTCCGTACCGACCGTCTACGCGGCCTACGGCAACAAGAAGGGGCTGATCTGGGCCCTGGTGGACGCGGCGGACATGCCCGGGGACATGCCGCGCCAGCTCGCCGAACTGGAAGCCTGCCCCGCCCCCGAACAGCAACTGGCGGCGATGGCGGGCTACGACCGGCGCCTGTTCGAACGCGCCGGGGACCTCATCGCCCTGGTCCGGGAGTCCGGGCGCACCGAACCCGAGCTGGCGACCCTCTACGCGCAAGCGCGTGAGGCCGCGGACCGAACGCGCGTCGAGGTGTTCTCGTCGTGGCCGGACGGCACATTGCGGCCCGACCTCGACATATCCACCGCCACCGACATCTACGCCGCGCTGTGCAACATCGACGTCTACACCACGTTCGTCACCGAACGCGCCTGGTCACCCGAGGCGGTCGAACGCTGGTGGAGCGAAGCGCTGGCCCGCGAACTGCTGGCTTCTGGAGCGCGGCCGCCGGGCCCCATGAGGCGATAGGCCGCGTGCCGGGGACGGGATGCCCGGCTGCCGCACGGCTATGGCGCTGACCTGGGTATCGCCGACACCGCACCGTTCGACCTCGCAGCACGGCGGTCGGGCCGCGCGGCAGTGAGCGCTTCGGCTCAACGCGCCGCGGCGAGCGCATTCGGCTTACCCCCTCGATCCCGCCGTGCTCGCGCAAGGTGGCCGCCGTTCCCGTCGTTGTGTTCGACGGCTGCAGAGCGTCGCGGGAGGCGGCGCGCGGTCGAGTGCTCGAACCGGCGACGGCTCAACCGAGCAGTTCTCGGCTCAGTGCCAGCAGCTCCGCGGTGGAGAGCGCTTCGTCCTGCGCCGCTGCCGTCGAGTCCACGGCAGACGTCGCGATCGTTCGATCGGCCGGAGACGTACCAGGCTGGGCGATGTCCTGCACCGGCGGCGGCCCCGCCGTGGACGAGGCGGTCGGTCGCTCGGCGGTTCTCACCGAGTGGTGCTCTGGTGCGAGCCGGACGGCGAGTTCGGCGGCCAGCAATTCGACTGTGGGGCAGCCCCAGACGATGGCGGCGGGCACGTCGATGCCGAGGCGGGCCGACAGGCGGGCCGACAGCTCGACGGCGTGCACCGAGCCGATGCCGAGCTGGTCGAAGTTCTGGCGGACAGCCACACGGTCGGGGGAGATACCGACGACTTCGGCCAGTTCGCCGGTGACCAGCGCGGCGAGCGCCGCGGCATCCGCTCCGGCGGCGTCTTCCGGCTCGTGGAATGCCTCAGGTGGCTCGGTCGCTCGCAACTGCGTCGCCGATCCCCCGATCGCAGCTGCGGCTGGTGCCGAGGTCCGCGCCGATCTCTCGACCAGCGTGGTGGCGGGGCTGGGCGGTGCCGAACTCCGCACCACCGACGTGGCGGCTCCGGCCGGTGCGGCGGCGTGTGCCGAAGATTCGGTGGACGCGGCGGCAGTGTCGGGCGATGCCGAATTCCGCACGGACCCACCAGCGGTTCCGGCGAGGACGTGGGTGTGTGCCGAAGACTCGGTGGGCGTGACGGCGGGGCTGGTCGTCTGCGCGGAGGGCGCGTGGCTGGGAAGCGGATGACCCGAGGGCACAGCGGGTTCGGACAGGGTGAGCTCGGGCGCCGACTCCGCGGTGGCGATGCCGTCTTCTGCAACAGGCGTCTGCGTGACCGCCCAGTGCCGTTCGCGCTGAAAAGGATAGGTGGGCAGCGTGATCGGCCGCCCGGGCGGGTTCACCGCCGCCCAATCGGGGTCTACGCCACGTTCGAACAGCATCCCCGCCGCGGCGAGCAAGTCGCGACGGGCGACGGTGCCAGGACGCAAAGCCTCCGACAGGACCGAACTCAGCGCTCCGTTCTCCGCGTCACCGGAGCGCTCGGGTGCGGTTCCGTCGAGGTAGCGGCCGAGGAATTCGACCACCTGGTCCACCTGGTCGGCCACCACCGAAAGACGATGCCGCAACGGCGTTCTGCTCGCGAGAGTGTGAGCGAGGTCGCCGAGGGGCAGGCCGGAATTGCTCGCCAAGTGCTCACGTAGCCGGTAAGCGTGCGCCCGCAGCGCGGTCTCGGTGCGCGCGGACAGCACCACCAGCCGTTCGGCGGGGCCGGTGGCCGACAGCGGGTCGGCCGGCGGGGCCGCTTCGACGACGACGTGCGCATTGGAGCCGCCGAAACCGAACGCGCTCACCGCGGCGCGCGCCGGACCGTCGTGCCGCGGCCACGGCAGTGCGGTGTCGGCGATGCGCACGCCCGCGCTCGCCGGATCGAAATACGCCGGCGCTCGCTGGAAATGCAGACTGCGCGGTATGCGGCGATGTGACAGGGCGAGGGCGACCTTCACCAGTCCCGCCAGACCCGCGGCCGCTTCGGTGTGCCCGATATTGGTTTTGATCGACCCGACCGTGAGCGGGGCCTCCTCCGCGCGGCCAGTGCCGTAGACATCGGCCAGCGCGGACAGTTCGGCGCGGTCGCCGACCGCGGTGCCGGTGCCGTGCGCTTCCACGTAGTCGATCGTCCGAGGGTGGACGCCCGCCTGCGCGCACGCACGCCGGATCAATTGCCGCTGCCCGTCGGCGCTGCTGGCGGGCATGGAGTGATGTCTGCCGTTGTTGTTGGTGGCGCTGCCCAGCAGGGTGCAGTACACGCGGTCACCGTCGCGCAGCGCCTGCCGCAGTGGCTTGAGGACCACCACCGCACCACCTTCGCCGCGCACGTAGCCGTCGGCGGAGGCGTCGAAAGTCCGGGATCGGCCGTGCGCGGACAACACACCCAGCGCGGAGAGCCCGATCGCGGTCTCCGGGATGAGATTCAGCTGCACCCCGCCCGCGACCGCCAACGCGCTCTCACCCGCCCGCAGCGCCTGACAGGCCAGGTGCACCGCGACCAGCGATCCAGCGCAGGAGGCGTTCACGGTCATGCTGGGGCCGTCGAAACCCAGAAAGTACGAGACCCGATTGGCGATCACGCCTTCCACATCTCCGGTGCTGGTGAACGGAGTGATGGCCGTGGCACCCCGGGAGAGTTTGACGGCGCGATAGTCGTTGAACTTATAGGCGAAATACACGCCGGTGTGCCGAACCCGGTCGGGCCGCACAGCCGCGTCCTCGAATGCCTCCCACGACAATTCCAGCGCCAAGCGTTGCTGCGGATCCATATCGGCCGCTTCCCGCGGAGTGATCCCGAAGAATTCGGCGTCGAAACCTGTCACATCGGCCAGATATCCACCGGCGACCGGCACCGTCTTGCCCGCGCCGGCCCGGCCGGAGCCACGATGGTCACCCGGCCAGCGCCCCGGCGGCGGCTCGTCGGCGATCGCATCGGTCTCCTCGATCAGCAACCGCCACAACGCTTCCGGGGAATCAGCACCCCCTGCGAAGCGGCAGCTCATGCCGATCACGGCGATCGGCTCCGCGGCACCGGCCGCGACGTCGGATCCGGTCTGCTGAGGACGGGTGCGCCGCTTGGCTTTCTTCACGCTTCTCGCCTGCCCGCGATCCACCGACCGTGCACCCGGGGAACAAACGGTGCGGTGAATCTGCCGATCTTGTTGTGGGGTCGGGACATGTGCCGGAGACTTTACCTGTGCTGTTTTCCGAACGTCCCGTTTTCGCTCGGGTGACGTCCGTGCTGGGGGGCGAGGCACGGCGTCGAGAACTACTTCGTTTCGCCTCTGTGGGTTTCGCCGCGTTCACCTTGGACACCGCGGTCTTCTTGACGTTGAAGAGCACTGCACTCGAAGCGCATCCGGTCACGGCGAAAGTGGTCGCCGTGCTGGCGGCGATCACCTTGTCCTACGTGCTGAACAAGCAGTGGTCCTTCGACGCGCGCGGCGGGCGGCGCGGGCACCACGAGGCCGCGCTGTTCTACCTGGTCAGTTTCCTGGCCGTCGCGATCAACACCGCACCGCTGTGGGTGTCGCGGTATGTGCTGCATCTCGAGGTGCCCGAGGTCTCCCGCTTCACCCAGAACGTAGCCGACTTCGTGGCCGCGCAGTTGATCGGCACCGCGTTGGGCATGGTGTTCCGGTTCTGGGCCTTCGTGCGGGTGGTGTTCCCCGACGAGATCCAGCGGCCCGGCACGGCGTGAACCCGCAGTTGCGATCATCCTGACGACAACCGTGTCGCGCGCGATCGCGCACCGTGCGGGCCGCCGCTCCCCGCCGCGATACCCGGGCACACGTTTGCCGCGCCGCGCGGGTGGTAGGAAAGGGAGCGTGTCCGCAACTGGCGAAGGAATCGACCCGAACAGAAGCTCCCGCGCGGTGTCGGAAGTGGTGGAGCTGGTCAGCACGCTGATCCGCTTCGACACCTCCAATACCGGCGACCTGGCCACCACCAAGGGTGAGCGCGAATGCGCGCAGTGGGTGGCCGATCAACTGCACCAGGCGGGCTACGTCACCGAGTACGTCGAGTCCGGAGCGGAGGGCCGCGGCAACGTCTTCGCACGGCTGCCGGGCGCGGACCCGAGTCGTGGCGCGCTGATGATCCACGGCCATCTGGACGTGGTGCCCGCCGAGGCCGCGGACTGGAGCGTGCACCCGTTCTCCGGCGCGGTGCGCGAGGGCTATGTGTGGGGCCGCGGCGCGATCGACATGAAGGACATGGTCGGGATGACGCTGGCGGTGGCGCGCCAGTTCAAGCTCGAGGGCACGGTGCCGCCGCGCGATCTGGTCTTCGCGTTCCTGGCCGACGAGGAGAACGGCGGCAAATGGGGCTCGCAGTGGCTGGTCGACAACCGCCCCGACCTGTTCGAGGGCGTCACCGAAGCGGTGGGGGAGGTCGGCGGGTTCTCGCTGACCGTGCCCCGCCCCGACGGCACCGAACGCAGGCTGTATCTGGTGGAGACCGCCGAGAAGGGTCTGGGCTGGATGCGGCTGCGCGCCAAGGCCCGCGCGGGCCACGGGTCGTTCCTGCACGAGGACAACGCGGTCACGATCCTCGCCGACGCGGTGGCCCGGCTGGGCAAACACACTTTCCCGCTGGTGCTCTCGGAGTCGGTGGCCGCCTTCCTGGCCGCCGTCGCCGAGGAGACGGGTCTGGAGTTCGATCCGTCCAGCCCGGACATCGAGGGACAGCTGGCGAAGCTGGGCACCATCTCCCGCATCATCGGCGCCACGTTGCGCGACACGGCCAACCCGACCATGCTGCAAGCCGGCTACAAGGCCAACGTGATCCCGCAGACCGCCGAGGCGGTGGTGGACTGCCGTGTGGTTCCCGGGCGGCAGGCGGCGTTCGAGCGTGAGGTGGACGAGCTGATCGGCCCCGACGTCGAACGCGAGTGGATCACCAAACTCGACTCCTACGAGACGACCTTCGACGGCGATCTGGTCGAGGCGATGAACAACGCCGTGCTGGCCCACGATCCGCGCGGCCGCACCGTGCCGTACATGCTCTCCGGCGGCACGGACGCGAAAGCGTTCGCCCGGTTGGGTATTCGCTGCTTCGGTTTCGCGCCGCTGCAGCTGCCGCCGGAGCTGGACTTCACCGCCCTGTTCCACGGCGTGGACGAGCGGGTGCCGGTCGAGGCCCTCGAATTCGGCACTCGCGTACTCGAACACTTCCTCCTGCACAGCTGATCCGATCCGGAAGAGAGGTTCCATGACCTACAACCCCTACGACGCGCTCCCGCAGGTGCCGTCGTTCACCCTCACCTCCACCGACGTCACCGACGGTCAGCCGTTCGGCAACGACCAGGTCAGCGGTGTCTTCGGTGCGGGAGGCAAGGACATCTCCCCGCAGCTGTCCTGGTCGGGCTTCCCGGCGGAGACCAAGAGCTTCGCGGTCACGGTGTACGACCCCGACGCGCCCACCGCCTCCGGGTTCTGGCACTGGGCCGTCGCCGACATCCCGGTCGGCGCGACCTCCCTGCCCGCGGGCGCGGGCAGCGGCGAGGAAGGCGGCGCGCTGCCGACCGGCGCGATCACCCTGCGCAACGACGGCGGCTTCCACGGCTTCGTCGGCGCGGCCCCGCCGCCCGGCCACGGCCCGCACCGCTACTTCGTCGTCGTGCACGCCGTCGACGTCGAAAGCCTCGGCATCGATGAGACCGCCACCCCCGCCTACCTCGGCTTCAACCTGTTCTCCCACACCCTGGCGCGCGCCACGCTGATCGCCACCTACGAGCAGAAGTAGGTTTCCCGGTCTGTGGCCCCGAGCGAACCGCTCGGGGCCACACCGCTTTCGTGGTTCGCGGAGCGCTCCGCGAGGCGCACAACCATCCGCGTCGTCAGCGGCTCACACCCCGGTGGGGGATCGCTTCATGACTGCGGCCCCGCAGCGTAATGCACGGGGCCGCAGTTCTTTCCGGCGCCCTTACTTGACGCTGATCACCCGATCAGAGGGTTCTTTGGCGTAGAGCGCCTCGATGTCGGCTTGATATTTGGCCGCGATGGGGGCGCGTTTGAGCGACATCTTCGGGGTCAGTTCTTCGCCGCCCGGTTCCCAAACCGCGCCGAGGATGGTGAAGCGCTTGATCTGTTCGACGCGCGAGAGTTTGGTGTTGCCCGCCTGGACCGCTGCCGAGACCTCGTCGATGATCTGCTGCCGGGTGGCCAGGGTGGCGATGTCCTCGCCGGTGGCGTCGAGTTCCTTGGCACGGATCGCGGCGACGTCGGGGTCGAGCACGATCAGGGCGGCGATATAGGGCTTGGCGTCGCCGATGGCGACGACTTGGCCGATCAGCGAGGAGGCGGCCTTCACCGAGTTCTCGATGTTGGTGGGGGCGATGTTCTTGCCCGCCTCGTTGATGATCAGTTCCTTCTTGCGGTCCACGATCCGCAGGTAGCCGTCGGCGTCGAGGGTGCCGATGTCGCCGGTGCGCAGCCAGCCGTCGGGATCGATGGCCTCGGCGGTCTTGTCGGGCATGTTGCGGTAGCCGCGGGTGACGATGGGTCCGCGCACCAGCACTTCACCGTCGGCGTCCAGCCGCAGTTCCATGCCGTCGACCGCGCGCCCGACCGAGCCGGGGCGCGGTTTGTCCAGTTCGGTGTAGGTGCCCACGCCGGTGGTCTCCGACATGCCCCACACCTCGCTGACGGTGAAGCCGAGGCCGAGGAAGTATTCCAGGGTCTCCGGCGGGATGGGGGCGGCGCCGGAGGAGGCGACCCGCAGCTGATCCAGTCCGAGGGCGTGGCGCAGCTTGGACAGCACCAGCGCCTCGGCGATCTTGTGCTGCGCGCTCAGCAGCGGGCCGCGGCCTTTGCCTGCCAGGTCGGCGCGGGCGGCGGCGACGCCGGTGCCGATCGCCCAGTTGGCCAGCGCCTTCTTCACCGGGCTTGGCTCTTCGGCGAGTTTGCCCTCGACGCCGGCCTTGATCTTCTGCCACACGCGGGGGACGCCGAAGAAGATGGTGGGGCGGGCGTCGGGCAGGGCGGCGGCGACCTCGCGCGGGTCGGGCACGGTGGTGATCTGGATGCCGGTGAGCAGGTTGATCGCGTGACCGGAGATCCGGTCGGCGACGTGCGCGGCGGGCAGGTAGGACACCGCCCGGTCGTCCAACCCGACCTGCAGCGGGCCGTTGACCAGGGCGATGACCTGAGCCAGGACGTTGCGGTGGGTGATCTCCACGCCCTTGGACGGGCCGGTGGTGCCGGAGGTGTAGATCAGGGTGGCCAGGTCGTCGGGGCCGACGGCCTGCCAGGCGGCGTCGAAGTCGAAGTCGGCGACCGGTGCGGCCTCCACCTGTTCGAGGGTGACCGCGCTCTCGGCGGGCCCGTCGACCATGACGATGTGCTCGACCGGCACCCCGGAGGCGGTGATCCGGTCCAGGAACACCTGCTCGGTCACCACGACTTTGTTACCGGCGTTGGTGAACAGGTGGGTGATCTGCTCGGGGGAGCTGGTGTTGTAGATGGAGAACGGGGTGGCGCCCAGATGCAGGGCGGCGGTGTCGACGAGATTGAACTCGGGGCGGTTGGTGAGCATGATGCCGACCGTGTCGCCGTGGCCGACGCCGAGACCGGCCAGGCCGGCGGCGATCGAGCGCACCCGTTCGGCGTAGTCGCGCCAGGTGTACTCCTGGGTGCCGCCCACCTTCCGCAATGCGATCTGGTCGGGGCGCAACCGCGCGGTCTCCTGGAATGCGGCGGGAACGGTGTACACCGTTTTGCCCGACCAGTGCGCGTATCCGATTTCTGTTGTCGTCATATCCCTGTTCCCGATATCGCTGGGGCTGACCGATCGCCGGTGTCGGCCGGCGTTCGATCCGAGACTCGCACCCTGACATGATGCGGCGAATGCAATGTCAGTCTCTCACGAGTCGGCGCGCCACATGTGGCGCGGCTCACTCATGGTAGCCACAGCCGCGAATCGAGGTAGCCGAACTTCAACAATCCTTCAGGCACCGATGAGATCCGGCGCGGAGCCCGGCCCGGACCGCGGACGAAGGGTCTCACCAGGAGAGATCACGACCGGATCCACGGCAGGCGGCTCGGCCGCGGTGTCGCCGTCGCGCTCCTCGAGCGCCCACGGCACCGAATCGGTCGGGATCCAGTGCTTGCGCCGGGTGCGCTTGGCCTCCAGATACTCGCGGGCGCGCTCGCTGAGCGCCCGCGTTCGCAACGGGACCACGGTGACCTGCAGCCCTTGGCGTCGCAGCGCGTCGACTTTGGCGGGATTGTTCGTCAGCAGCTGCACCGAACGCAGTCCCAGATCGGCCAGCGCACGCGCGGTGGCCCCGTAGGTGCGCGCGTCGGCGGGATAGCCGAGATTCTCGTAACTGGTGAAAGTATCCGTGCCCGAACGCTCGCTCTCCCGATAGCCCAGCGCCTTGGCGATCAACCCCGCACCCCGGCCCTCCTGCTCCAGATACACCAGCACCCCGGAGCCCGCGGCCTGGATGAGATCCAGCGCCTTGTCCAGCTCCGGCCCGCAATCGCAATCCTGCGACCGCAACGCCTCCCCGTACAGGCAGCGCGAGTGCACCCGGACCAGGCAACCGTCGGCGACCGCGCCGAACAGCAGCAGGTGCCCCCGCTCACCGTCCCCGTGCAACTCCACCACCCGAACTCGCAGATCATGCCCATTGCGACGGAACCGATGCTCGGTGTCGGCAGGATCCACAACGTTGGTCAATGCTCCTCCGTAGCGAGTCTGAAAATTCGCTCGACCTCACTCACCAGTGGCATCGCGCCGGGGACGTCCCCGATCGATTGCGTCGCCACCATTGCGGCGGTCGCCCAGACGTAGTCGTTGCGTGCGGCGGGGCGGCGCGTCGAAACGAGACGATATACCAGGGCGGCGGAGAAGGCAGCGTGAGCGCCGACCGAGTCGTCCAGCGCCGTCGGGAACGGCTGAAAACGGCCGCTGACCTGCTCCGACCACACCGCGCAGCGGAAATCCTTGATCGCGCACACGGCCCCCACACCCAGCGCGCGCAGCCGTGTGGCGGTCTGGTCCCCGCAGGAGGCCGCACCGTCGGCCATCGCCAGCGCCTGCAGGTCCTTGTCGCCGCCGACGAGGTAGTCCACCACGCCGAGGTGCTGATACAGATATTGCGGACGATCCAGCCGCGGCGCCGGATGCACGACCACCAGCGGCCGTCGCGGCAGCCCGCGCAGCTGCGCCATGATCTGCTCGAGCACCCCGGTGGGTTGCTCGAAGGTCAGCAGCACCGCGTCCGAGGTGGCCAGCGCCGAGCGGATCGCGTCGCTGCGTAGGTCCTGCGCACTCAACCGGATTCGCTCGTCCTTGCAGCCGATGGTGCTCGCCGCGCCGGTGCCTGCCACGATCACCGCGGTCACCGGCGTCGGCGCGTAGGGCACCACCTTGACCAGTTCGGTGTCCACGCGTTCGCTGCGCAGGTATTCCAGGATGCGGTCGCCCGCCTCGTCGTCGCCGACCGCGGAGATCAGCCGCACCCGCAGCCCGAGCCGGGCGGCCGCGACGGCGCGCGCGAGCCCCTTGCCGCCGGGATGTTCGGCATAGCGGCCGGGCGCGGCGGCGCCGGGCCCGGGTATCCGGTCGACCAGATACAGGTGGTCGATGACCGCGTCGCCGACGACGGTGACCACACCGCGCGCATCCACCGGGACCGGTTCTGTCACTGTGGTTTCCGCGAAGTCCACCGCATGCGCGCCGTCGAACACCGAGGCGGTGGCCAGTTGGGCGGCCAGTTCGGTGAACGCGCGCCGCTCGGGGGCCCCGCGCAGGGACCGCACCGTCAACGCGTCCGGCATCGGCTGCGCCCCGAGCGTTTCGTGCAGTGCCGCCCACCGCGCGGCGAGGTATTCGCGCCGCTCGCCCAGATCCGCGGCGTAGAGCCGGTCGAGATCGATTCCGGGCGGCGGGTTTTCGCGCAGCAGTCCCAGCGACAGCTCCGCGTCGACGACGAGCCGGTGGGTGGGCTCCAGACCCCGGGCCAGGTCACGCACCAGCGGCAGCACCGCCTCTTCCCGGTCGACGCCCGCCCGCCGCGCGTACTGCCGCACGGCCAGCAGATCCAGCAGGGGCAGTACGTCGATTTCGGTGCTGCGCAAGCGATCCGAGCTCAAGCCGGACCGTTTGCACAGCCGGGTGAGGATGTTGCGAACGGCAACCATTCCCGAATCCTGGGGGACCACGGCGACGCCCCCTCCTCTATCGGCGCGACACCGGGCGTCGTGCACATGTTGGCCACGCGAATCGGGTTTAGCCAGCGGGCAAATTGTCAATTACCAAATTACAACGGCAATTGCGCCGGGGGAACGGCAAATGCCACACTTGAGGTGGCGATCCCCATCGCACCACCAGACAGGGAGGGCTGGTGACGAGAATGATTCTTCAGATACGGCAGTCTCGACGGCGACGGCGAAACCGCCCCGCCGGACCCGATACCGAACTGGTGCCGAAGCCGGTGATGGACTAAACGAGCCGCCGGACACTCCGCGCGACAACGCACCGGTCATCGCCCGCACCGTCCCGGCACGCCGGCACACGGACCAGACGCCGTCACCGGTCCCGCCCTTCGGCGCCGCCGCCGTGCGGCCCGCTCCCCGAGCCCACCCGCGCCGACCGGAGCCCACTCACCCCGCTCGACGCCCGGCCGCGCCCTACGCCACCGCGCCCGCCGCACACGTGCGAGCCGCCGCCGGGCCCGCCCGGCCGGGCCGCGGACTTCATCGGCCCGGGCACGCGCCGGCGTGCCCGTCCGACCAGCGGAGATCACGGTGCGCACCACGCCGCACCAGCGGATGCACGACAGGAGGCATTCGTGATCATCGAACTCGGCACCCTGGAGCCGGCCTCACTCCACTCGCACCGGAGACAGCGATGACCATCCACACCACCGAATGGACGATGACCAGTGACGTCACCCCGGAATCGGCCTGCCGGGACACCGACGCGACCGACATCTGGCGGCTGAGCTGGCTACCGGACCGGCGGCTCACCCGCGAACAGGCACTGGCCGGGATGTCGCTGGACGAACTGCTCAGCGACCCGCACGCCGTGCACGACCGCATGACCCAGGCCCGCGTCGAGAGCTATGCCGACCAACTGGGCATCCTGCGCGACCACGCGGTGATCCTGCTCGCCAAGCGAATGGCCGCGCGGCTGGGCCAGCAGCTGCGACCGAAAGGAGATCCGGCGCCGCCGGGGCGCCGGCCCCGGCGCGTGCGCACTCCCGAACCCCCGTTCGTGCACGGCTGAAGCCCGCTGATGTCAGGCGTGCGCTTTGTGCTCCGCGCCGACGGCCTCACCGAGGCTGCCGTAGCCCGCGGCACGCAACCGCTGCGCCAGGCCGCGATGGATCCTGCGCATCCAGAACGGGCCGCCGTAGATGAACCCGGTGTAGCCCTGCAACAGCGTCGCACCGGCCAGGACGCGCTCCCAGGCCTGGTCGACGGTTTCGATGCCGCCGACCGAGATCAGCACCAGCCGGTCGCCGACGCGTCGGTACAGCCGCCGCAGCACCTCGAGCGACCGGTCGGCCACCGGCGGACCGGACAGCCCGCCCGCGCCCATGGCGGCCACCTCGGCCGCGTCGGTGCGCAGGCCGTCGCGGCGAATGGTGGTGTTGGTGGCCACGATGCCCGCCAAGCCCAATTCGACGGCCAGATCGGCCACCGCGTCGATGTCCTCGTCGGACAGATCCGGCGCGATCTTCACCAGCACCGGCACTCGCACACTGTCCAGCACCGCGCGCAGCAGCGGCCGCAGCGATTCGACGGCCTGCAGGTCACGCAGGCCGGGGGTGTTGGGCGAGCTGACGTTGACCACGACGAAATCGGCCAGCGGCCCCAGCAGCGCGGCGCTGGTGGCGTAGTCGGCGGCCGCGGCCTCCGGTTCGACGATCTTCGTCTTGCCGATGTTCGCGCCGATCGGGACCGCGCCACGCCGGGTGCGCAGCCGCTCGGCGGCCGCGGCGGCGCCGTGATTGTTGAAACCCATCCGGTTGATCAGCGCCCGGTCGGCGGGCAGCCGGAACAACCGCGGTGCGGGATTGCCCGGCTGCGCCTGCGCGGTGACGGTGCCGATCTCCGCGAAACCGAACCCCAGCGGCGCCCAGGCGTCCACACCGTCGGCGTTCTTGTCGAAACCGGCGGCCAAGCCCAGCGGCGCGGGGAACTCGACTCCGAACGCCTCGACGCGCAGGATCGGATCGCGGGCGACGAAGACCTTGCTCATCGCCCAGCGCAGCGGCGGGACCCATGCGGCGAATCGCATGACCGCGAAGACGAGGTGGTGGACGCGTTCGGGCGCGACCAGGAACATCAGTCGCAGTAGCAGGGCGTACATCGGCTCACATTCCGGGTTCGGGCTGGGGTAGTAGTGCGGATTTTCGCCGCCGCAGCAGCACTCGCCTGCTGCCGTCGGTGTAGGCCCGCACCCGCGACAGCTCCCAGCCACCGAACTCGGCCTGGATCGCCAGGCGCATGGACGCGGTCACCCGCGTCACGTCCGGGGGCAGTCGCAGCGGTACGTACTCGTAGTCCTCGCTGGTGGTCTCCCAGCCCGCGGGCAGTGCGCGCCCGCGCCCCCGGTGTGCTGCCGGATCAGTAGATGCCGCGGTCTCGTCGCCCGCGCGCGGTGTCCGAGCCATCAGTGCCCTCTCTTCCGATCGTCCGCACCGATCCGTTGCAGACCGTCGCCGGTCGCGGACCCCACGAACAGATCACCGGTGCCTTGCTCGACAGCCACCGAGTTCGGTTGCCGGACGGTGGCGTAGCGGCCCACTTCCTTCGGTATACCAGTCGACAGGTCGAATCCGACGACCTCGTTGCGCTGCGTGCACGTCACCCACACGGTGTCCGACCGCTGATCGTAGGCAAGTGCGTAAGGCGAAGATCCTACCGGGAACCGCTGGCGCAACACGAGCGGTCCGGCGGTGTAGACCAGCAGCTCGCCACCGGCGGTGTCGGTGACCACGAACCGGCCGCGCGCGTCGCCGATCAGCTCGGTGGCCCCGTCACCGGCCCGCAACGCCAATCCGGGCCGTTCCTTGCCCGGGTCGATTTCGAACACCGCGGTCTGACGGCGGTCGAGCACGGTCAGCTCGCCGCCGGCTTCGGCGAGTTCGTCGGCCGAGACCAGCCCGGACACCGTCCGGCTCACCTCCCCGCCGGGCGTCAGCTCCAGCACCCTGCCGTCGGCGGTGCCGACCAGCAGACCGCCGTCGTCGCGGGCGCGCACCGACCGTACGTCGCCGTCGACGGCGACCGCGGTGACCGTTCCGGAAGCCAGATCCACCCGCAGCACCCGGCCCGGCGCGGCCGCCAGCATCTCCCCGGGCCTACCCGGGGCCAGAGCGCTCGCGCGCTCGGGCAAGGTCACGGCGCGCACCAGCGGCTGGGCGACGTCCGGGTCC
>NZ_BAFS01000148.1 GCF_000308415.1 Nocardia asiatica NBRC 100129
CTAGTGCCGCGTCCAGCAAGGTTGATGCTGTATCCGTGATCGGGGTGGCGGGTTGATTAGGGGCGGGTGAGTGGTGATGCTGCCGGTGGAGGTGATGCCGGTGGCTCGGAAGCCGGATGTGTTCGTCAGAGCGGTGACGCCCGAGGAAGGTCGCAAGCTGGCCCAGATCGCTCGGCGCAGCAAGCAGCCGATCCGGATGCGGCGGGCGGTGGTGGTGATGGCCTCGGCGCAGCATCAGCCGGTGGGGTTGATCGCGAAGCTGATGCAGGTGTCGGAATCGTATGTGCGACAGGTGATTCACGACTTCAACGCGCATGGTTTCGAGGCGTTGGACCCAAAATGGAGCGGGGGCAGGCCGGCGAAGACCGATCAAGCGACGCGTGATCGGATCTGCCAGATCGCACGGTGCTGCCCCCGTGACCTGGGATGGCCGTTCGCGACATGGAGCCTGTCGAAGCTGGCAGAAGTGCTGCGGATCAATACGATCGCCGACATCAGCCGCGAAACCCTGCGGAAGATCCTGAACGCCGGTGGAGTGTCGTGGCAGGCCACGAAAACGTGGAAGGCCAGCAACGACCCGGATTTTCAGGCCAAGATGGCGCGCGTGCTCGACCTCTACGACCACCCGCCCGCCGACGGCCGCGTGGTCTGCGTGGACGAGTTCGGGCCGCTGAACCTGCAGCCGCGCCCCGGCCGCGGCTGGTTCACTGCCCGGCGGCCACGCCGGCTGCGCGCCACCTATCGCCGCACCCAGGGCGTCCGGCACATGTTCGGTGCCCTGGACCTGCGCTCAGGCCAGTTGTACTACCGGATCCGAGACCGGAAACGGTGGACGGAGTTCCTGACTTTCCTGAAATCGCTGCGAGCCCGGTGGCCGGGCCAGAAGTTGTATCTGATCTGCGACAACTACTCGGTCCACAAACGCGCCGAGGTCCGGGCATGGTGCGCGGGCAACGCCGTCGAGCTGGTATTCCTGCCCACCTACTCATCATGGCTCAACCGCATCGAGTGCGAGTTCGCCGCACTGCGGTACTTCGCCCTGAACGGCACCGACCACCGCAGTCACGGCGAACAAGACGACGCGATCAGCACCTACGTCCGCTGGCGAAACCAGCACGCAAGACCCGTCCGCGACTTCGCCGTCGGATCCAAGATCCGACACCCGCATTACCCACCGAACGTTGCCTGACACGGCACTAG
>NZ_BAFS01000147.1 GCF_000308415.1 Nocardia asiatica NBRC 100129
ACAGGAAGGTCGCGCCGTGGCCCGGATCGAACCGGTCGACGGCGGCCAGCATGCCCACCCGCGCGATCTGCAGCAGATCCTCGAAACTCTCGCCGCGCCCGCTGAACTTGCGGGCGATGTGTTCGGCCAGCGGCAGGCAGCGCTCGATCAGTTCCGCGCGCACCGCTTCCCGGCGCGGATCGTCCGGGGCCAGCGCGGCCAGTTCGGCGAAGAGCGGCTCGATATTGTCGTAGCTGTCTCCCCGCGATCTGCGCTTGGCAGCAGCCGGATTCGACTCGCTACTCATTATTCGAGCCGCCGCGCACCCAACGGAAGTCGACGACAGTCGGGTAGCCGCCCGCGGCGGAATCGTGCGCGCCTCGCGAGGACGAGACCGAGTTCGTCAACGTCGCCACGATGTGCCAGCCGAAACTCGACTCGTCCGGACTGGCGTCCGACACGGTGACGGTGGACACTCGCACGTCCACCGCGTCGCCGTCGAAGCCGAACGCGCATTCGAGCTCCGCACCGTCCACCGCGTCCAGCACCAGCGCACTGGCCACCTCGTCGAGGGCCAGCCGGATGTCGGTCACCTCATCGATGCCGAAATCGGCCATGAGCATGACGGTCTCGGCCAAGGCACGCAACATCGCCAGCTGTTCGGACACCGCGGGTACCCGCACACTGATCGTGCCGGTCCGCGTCGTCGCGGGAGGAGTCCCCTCAGCCTTGCTCATGCACCGCTCCCAGAAGTCGCGCCGTCCTTCGGAGCGCCAAGCCTACGCCCTCCCGTCGACTCGCCGCGATCGGCCACCACACAGCGCGCGCGTCCGCACCGGCCGCATCGGGTCGCGCCGCGGGCACAGCAGCTCCGCGAGTCCCCCGATCACGATACCGACCAGCAGGTTCGCGTGCGCGGCGCACCGGCCCGCGAGCCGCCCATGGATTCATCGCGTCACCGGCGCGGCCGACGGTTGTGTCCGTTTCTGCGGAAGGCGGCGACGGCCGTCCTCCACCGCGCTCGCCAGATCCGCATACGCGATCTCCGATTCGGCCAGCCGGGTCCATGCCGCGTGCATCCGCTCGCCACCCGGATCGTCGTGCATGAGCAGATAGAACGCTTTCTCCGCGACAGCGGCCATCCGGTCGATCACCTCACCCAGGCTCGCCTCGTGCAGGCGCGCACCCCGCGGGGCGCGCGGCAGGTGCAGCGACGCCCACGTGTCGATCCGGTCGACCACCTCGGCACGCTGCGCATCGATCTCGGCCGCACGGTGCGCGTCCTCCCGGTGGCGCCGGTGCAGTTCGGTCAGCTCGCGCGCCCACCGGCTCACCGGTCCTTGCACGTGTTGGCCACCCAGTGCGCACAGCAGACTGCTCGGACTCGGCAACGCCGAGTCCTCGTACACTTTCCGCGGGCGTGCACGCTGGACCAGCATCGGCCTACCTCCCCGGCACGGCGTACCGATTTCGCGACCGGTCGTCGGAGCCTTCATCAGGACAGCGTTCGTTCCGGATCGAGCATGCCCGCGCCGGGCGCTTCCAAACTCACAGGGGCGCAGTGAGTTCGAGGTGGATGCCGTCGGGATCGGAGAACGACAGGATCGCGATCCCGAAATCGGCCATTTCCGTGATCTCGCCGTGTTCGATGCCCGCCTCGGCCAAGCGAGCGGCAGCGGCCGCCAGATCGGCGCGCGCGGGGACGGTGAAGCTGAGGTGGTCCAAACCCACACGCTCGGAATCGAATCGGTCCGTCGCCGCCGCCACCGGCCGCAGGCCGAGCAGCATGCCGTTGGCCTGGAACACCACTCCGCCGAACAGGCGCATCGGATCGGCGCGCACCGCCGGATCGTCCGGGCTGCCCGGTGCTTCGGCGGCGATCGGGAAGCCGAGCACATCCTGGTAGAAGGCACGAGACCGGGCGATGTCGGTCACGGTCAACCGGATGTGATGGGTCCCGGTCGTTTCGATCATGGTCACGCGAACTCCCAGCTGCGAAGAGGTAGGGCGGGCTCGACCGACCCTCGGGGCCGGCGCCGCCGGAGGGGAGCGGTCTCGCGATGACAGTAGGACAGAATTCGGGAGGAACCGAGTGTCGCAAACGACATCTTCGGTACTGTTCCCGACATGGACGTCGCTGTCTTCGTAGTGGACGGCGTGGCCGACTTCGGATACGCCGCTCTGCTGGAAACCTTCAACACCGCCAACAGCGTGCGCGGCGAACTCGCCGACCCGCCGCAACCGTGGCGCGTGCGCAGCACGTCGTTCGGCGCCACGGTGCGCTCGGGCCACGGGAACACCGTGCCGACCGTCCCGCTCGACGAACTGGGCGACGACTTCGAACTGATGATCGTGCCCGCGGTGAACGTCCTGGAGGCCGCGGCGCTGATCGACCTCATCTCCGCACCGGCCAGCCGTCCCGTGCTCGACCGCCTGGTCGCCGCGCGCGAACGGGGCGCCCATCTCGCCGGGGCCTGCACGGGAACGTTCTTCTTGGCCGAGGCGGGCGTGCTGGACGGTTCACCAGCCACCACGAGCTGGTGGCTCGGCCCCAGCTTCCGGCGGCGCTATCCGCGCGTCGACCTGAACGAGGGCCGCACGCTGTGCCGCGGCCACGGCGTCACCACCGCCGGGGCGGCGCTGTCGCACATGGACCTCGCCCTGTCACTGATCGCCACCAAGAGTCCGGCGCTGGCCGAGCGCGCGATGCGCTACCTCGCCGTCGGCGCGGGCCGGCCGCAACGCGAGTTCATCGTGCCCGAGATCATCGCCCGGGGCGATTCCGTCACCGCCGCCTTCGAACGCTGGGTCCGCGAACATCTCGGCGAGAACTTCCGGATCGCCCAGGCCGCCCGGGCCATCGGCGTCACCGAGCGCAGCCTGCAGCGGGCCACGCACGCCGAACTCGGCATGTCCCCCACCGACTTCGTGCACGACATCCGCCTCGAACGCGCCGTGCATCTGCTGCGCAGCACATCGCTCACGGTGGACGCGGTGGCCGCCAAGGTGGGCTACCTCAACGCCGGAACTCTGCGCGGGCTGTTCCGCCGCCGCGGGATGTCGATCTCCGAGATCCGCATGGTGCGCGTCTCCTACTAGCCGAGCGTCGCGCCGCGCGGTGGCGCGCCGCAACCCGGTGATTCGGCTCCCCCGGCTCGGAACGCCGCCCCGCTCGGCAGGCGCGCTCGAATGATCCAGCCGCGCCTGGAGCCGACCATGTCGGCGGAGTCGCCCCGGCCCGCCGACACCACCGAGTGACCAAGCGCATGGAATAACGCATCAAACGTCGGCAAACGCGACAGCACGTCGACCGGAGATTCGTACTGAATTGGTTATCCGAACAAACCTTTTCCCGAATTGCGGCTCGCTCCGGTTCGAGTAGTTCGCTACTCGTGTGCGGCAGGCACGCAGATTCGACGATGGCAACAGCCGGTGCGACACCGTGGTCGCAACCATGCTCACCTCGAACACGGAGCAACTCATGCCTGCCGAAAACAACCACCCGGCCAGCCGGTCGCACGACGAGAACGATCATCTTCTCACCGCCCTGCGCGCATTCATCCGCACCAAAGGGGAGGATTTCCTCGAAGATCCCAATATTTCCTCGATCGGCGTCGGCTACAAGCAGGTCGACGGGAAATCGACGGGCGAGATCGCGGTGCAGTTCACCGTGAACGAGAAGGTGTCCGGACCGGAGGCGCTCGAAGCGCTGGGCACGTCGACAATTCCGGAAACCGTCACCGTCGACGGGATCGAGGTGCCCACCGACGTACTGCCGCGGAAATTCGAGCCCGCTTTCCGGGTGGTCGGCGAAGCCGTTGCACCCGAACGAAAATCGCGCCTGGACCCGATCGCTCCCGGCGTGAGCGTCGGCCATCCCAGCACCACGGCGGGGACGATCGGTTGCATCGTCTACGACCGCGACGACGGCACACCGTACGTGCTGAGCAATTGGCACGTCCTGCATACCGCCGAGGGCGCGCTCGGCGACGACGTCGTGCAGCCCGGCACGCGGGACGACAACCGGATCGACCGCAATCGGCTCGGCAGACTCGTCCGCTCCCATCTCGGCACGGCGGGCGACTGCGCTGTCGCCGGCATCGAGAACCGGCAGTTCAGCGCCTCCATCACCGGGCTCGGCGTCGCCCCGGACCGGCTCGGCGAACCCGAGCTGGGCGACAAGGTGGTCAAGAGCGGCCGGACGACGCAGATCACCCACGGCATCGTGCGCCGCGTGGACGTCATCGCGAAGATCACCTATCCCGGCGTCGGCGCCAAGAGCATCGGCGGCTTCGAGATCGGACCGGACCCGGCCGATCCGCCCGTGGACGGCGAGATCAGCAGCGGGGGCGACTCGGGAGCGGCATGGATGTTCGAATCGGCCGACGGGGAGATCAGCACCGTACTGGCCGGATTGCATTTCGGCGGCGAGATGCACCCGAACACCGACGAGCACGCGCTGGCCTGCCTGCCGCAATCGGTGTTCGAGAAGCTCGGGATCACCCTCACCCCGCCCGTCGCGGAGGAAGTCGCGGTCGTCGGCGGCTACGACCCCCGTTTCCTCACCTCGCCGGTGCCGCTGCCCGAGGTGGACGCCGAAGTCCGCCCCGACGTGGCGACCGCGCTCGACGGCGCGGACGTCCTGCACTACACGCATTTCTCCCTCGCGATGCGCCGCTCGCGCCGCTTCGCCATCTGGGTGGCCTGGAACATCGATGGCGCGTCGATGAAGAAGCTGTCGCGAAAGAAGATCGACTTCGTCAAGGATTCGCGGCTGGACGCGGATGCCCAGGTCGGCAACGAGTTGTACCGCGACAACCGGCTCGATCGCGGCCACCTCGCGCGGCGCGCGGATCTGCTCTGGGGCAGCCTGCCCGAAGCGGCGAAAGCCAACCGGGACTCGTTCTTCTACACCAACATCACCCCGCAGATGGACGATTTCAACCAGAGCGCGCGCGACGGGGTCTGGGGGCGGCTCGAGGACGCCGTCTTCGCCGACGTCACCGTCGACGAGTTCAAGGTCAGCGTGTTCGGCGGCCCGGTCTTCACCGACGACGACCGGGAATTCCGGCAGGTCAAGATCCCGCGCGAGTTCTGGAAAGTCATCGTGTTCGAGGAGCACGGTGAGCTGAAGGCGCGCGGGTTCCTGCTGACCCAGAGCCTCGAGCAGCTCGAAGCACTCGAACTCGACGAGTTCCGGGTCTTCCAGGTCCCGTTGGCCGAGATCGAACAGCGGGCCCGCTGCCACTTTCCGCAGGTGCTGCGGAACGCGGATCTGCGGTTGGCGCCGGAGGAGGTGGTCAGCCCGTTGGACTCGGTCGCGGACATCCGCTGGTGAGACCGGCGAGAGCGATAGGCAGTCGCTATACCGCGCGGGAATTCGGCGGGGCGCTGAATCCCTCGACGAATTCGATGAAGTTTTGCACGACTGTTTCGCTCTCGCGCCGAACGGTGCGTTTGAGCAGAAGCCCGGGCAGCAGCAGCGAGGAGTGCACCTCGGTGTGGTACCAGACCTGGGTGTCCGCCCCGTCCAGGGACACTTCGAACCAGCCACCGCCGCCGAGCCCGTTGCAACTGTCCACGACCTGCCACGACACCCGGTCGGCGGTCCACGCGTATTCCAGCACTTGCAGATCGGAGCTGCCGAGGAACGTGTCGGCGGTGACGTAGACCCGCTGCGGCCTGCCGGATTCGTCGCGGGCAGCCACACGCGCATCCGAATACATCGACCATTCGGGAAGCAATTCGATCGCCGCCACCGCATCGAAGACCTGAGCGGGATCGACGGCGACCGCGAAATGTATATCGGTTTTTACGCGCATAACTCCTCCACCCCCCGTTCCAACGCGGCCGATTCTGCCCGGGACGCCTTTCGTCCGTCAACACGTCCCCGCTCCGCGCCCGCCGATCTCCTGCGGCCACGGACTCGTCCTGAACGGAATCAGGTAGCTGGCTACCCGTGAGCTATTCACTGGCAATGGGCAGCGTTATCGCGGGGTACGAAAAGTGGGATCGGAGGTCTCCAATGCGGTCATCGACCAGTGATATGCCGGACGTCGGGCGTGCGGTCCGCCTTGCGCTGCGCTTTTCGGCGCTTGTGCTGCCGGTAGCAGTCCTGGCGGCCTGCCGAGGAGGAAGCACCGAGTCTCCGCCGAAGCATTCGGTTCCGCCTGTCCAACCTGCGGCGACCTCCTGGTCACCGCCCCAGATGCCGCCCTCGCCCATCCCGGCCTCTTCGCCGTCCGGGGCGTCGGCGCCGGGCGGGGATTTGTTCCCTACCCCAGAGAACTTCCCGACCGGGCCCGCGGGTTCTCGGCCGACCGATCCCGGCTATCCCTCCGGCAACCCGCCGGTACCGACGCTGCCGCCGTTGACGACACTGCCACCGTCGCCGAAACCCGCTCCGCAGAGCACGCCGGATACTCCGGCGCCGGCCCCCGGCGGCGAACAAGGGAGACCGTGATGCCCGGCCGAACCTCGCCGAGCGCACCGGCGATGGTTCACAACTGGTTCGGTGTCATCGGGGCGATCGTCGCGCCGACCACGATCATCACGGCGCTGTGCTACTACTTCGGATACGTCTACACCCGCAAGCGGCTCGCCTACTTCGGCGTCGACTGCGACGCGCTCGGATTCACCTCCAGCGACTACGTGCTGAGCAGCGTCAGCGTGCTCTACGCCCCGCTCTTGCTGCTTCTGGTCGGATGGTTCGCGGCAGTGTGGACAGGGGTCTACACCCGCCGCTTCATCCGATCCGGCCGACGTCCGCGCCTCGTGCGCAGCACCGCCCGCGCCTGCCTCACGCTCGGAGCGGTCCTCATCGTCATGGGTGTCGCGGCGGCGGCGGCGCCGCAGCGCGTCCCGGACCGCGCCGTAGCCGCCTGGACCTTCTCACCTGCCGCGCTGGCCGTGGGCGGCCTTCTCGTGGTCGGCGGCTCCTGGGTCCTGTCCCCGTCGACGACCGAGCCGGACGGCCGGGCCTCGACTACACGGGCGAGTCGGCTCCTCGCGGTCGCGGTCAGTCTCCTGGCGCTGTTCGCGCTGATGAACGCGTTCGCTTCCCGGCTCGGCGAGGACGCCGCGCAGATCGAGGCCCACAACCTCTGGGTGAAGGAATCGGTGGTCTCGGTGCTGACGGAGGACCGCCTCGACGTGCCGAGGAATCTGGTCGCCGAGACCTTGGTGGTGACCCAGCAGGGAAAGCCACCGGCATTCCGCTACCAGTGTTTTCGCTCGCTCGTGGCGCGCGGTGACCTCTGGGTTCTCGTGCCCGCGAAATGGTCACCCGAGAACGGTTACGCCGTGATCGTCCCAGCCGACTCCTCCATCGTCAGCGTGTCCCGATCGAAGCGAGTCCGAGAGTTCGCCGAGGATCATCCCGATACCCAGAAGGTGGCGTGGGAGTGCCCGGAACGCGCTGCCTACCGCTGACCGCCCTTCCGACGATCGTCGCCGCGGCCGAGCGTGCTCGGCTTCCCGCGACGGGAGTCGCCGTCTACGCGAATACGCGTAGGAACGCCGCGACCGGCTGCGCCGGTCGTCGTAGCCGATCACGCGCACGGAGCGGAGTGCGAGCACTCCCGGATGCCGTACTCTCACGGCATGGTTCTGCGGGCGGTGTCGCGACAGCTGTCTGCCCGGTCCGCGCATCGGCCCGTCTGGGTCTCGGAAATGGCGCTGGCGCTGTTCGTCACCGTGATCCAGGTGCTGAGTGCCGCCATCCCGGTGCCGCTCGAGCCGGTCTCGACGCCGGTCTCCGGCGTGGGATATGCCCTGCTGGTCGTGAGCGGCGTGGCCGTCGCCGCGCGACGCCGATGGCCGGTCCCGGTGTTCCTGGTGACGGCGTCGGCCAGCTTGGTCTATTTCGGGTTCGACTTCCCCGATCGGCTTTCGTATCTGGCGCTGTTCGTCGCCCTGTACACCCTCGCCGCCTATGGCGACGGGCGGCGGTCGCTGATGATCGCCGGTGGCGGCATCACGGTGCTCGCCGTCGGCTGGCTGATCGCCGCGGCGGACGTCGAGCCGATCGTGGCCATCGGATGGGTGTTCTTCCGGATCGGCGCGTCGGTGATCAGCACGATTCTGGGTGAATCCGTCCGTTCCCGCCGGGTGATCGCCGCCGACGCGCAAGAACGCGCGGAGCTGGCGGAGCGGTCCCGCGACGAAGAAGCCAGGGCGCGCGTCGACGCCGAACGGCTGCGGATCGCCCGCGAAGTCCACGACACCGTCGCCCACGCCATCGCCATCATCAACGTGCAGGCCGGTGTCACCGCACACGTGCTCGGCAAGCGGCCGGAACAGGCCCGTGAAGCATTGCGCACCATCGAGCAGACCAGCTCGCGCGCCCTGCACGAGATGCGTGCCATCCTCGGTGTCCTGCGCGACAGCGACGAGCGCGAGCCCTACCCGGGTCTCGGTCAGATCGATGAACTCGTGGGCAAGGCCCGAGATGCCGGGCTGGACATCGTTTTCGAGCAGACCGCCCCGGCGACACCGCTGCCGAGCGCGGTCGGCAGCGCCGCGTACCGCATCGTGCAGGAATCCATCACCAACGTGATCCGCCACGTCGGCCCGACCCGGGTGACCGTGGCGCTCGAACCCGGCATCGACGCCTTGCGGATACGGGTGATCGATGCGGGCCGTCGCGACACCGCTCACCTTCCGCCCCGCATCCACAGCTCGCCCACCAGCGGCCGCGGCATCGTCGGAATGCGCGAACGCTGTCAGCTGCTCGGCGGCGAACTCGACGCGGCGTCGCGTCCCGACGGCGGGTTCGAGGTCACCGCCCGCCTCCCCCTCACGTCGGTCGGATCGCGCCTGTGACCACCACCCCACCGATCAAGGTGCTGCTCGCCGACGACGAACGTCTGGTCCGTTCCGGCTTCAAGGTTCTGCTCGACCTGGAAGACGACATCACGGTGGTCGGGGAAGCCACCAACGGCGCGGAAGCCGTCGAACTCGCCCGCGCCCGCCGCCCCGACGTCGTCCTCATGGACATCCGCATGCCACGGCTGGACGGCATACGCGCCACCGCCCAGATCGCCGAGGCCAACGGGATGCAACGGGTGAAGGTGCTGATCCTCACCACCTACGACACCGACGAGAACGTCTTCGACGCTCTGCAGGCGGGCGCGAGCGGGTTCTTGCTCAAGGACGCGGGCCCCGCCGAACTCTTGCACGCCATCCGGGTGATCGCCGCCGGTGACGCGCTGCTCGCTCCTCGGGTCACTCGCCGCCTGATCAGCCAGTTCACCGCGCGGCGCAGGGCCGCCAAGTCCGCCGAAGACCGGCTCGCGGTGCTGACCGACCGGGAGCGCGAAGTGGTGGCGCTGGTCGGGCAGGGCATGAGCAACGACGAGATCGGCGCCGCGTTGTTTCTCAGCCCCGCCACCGCGCGCACCCATGTCAGCCGCGCGATGGTGAAACTGGGTGCGCGCGACCGCGCGCAACTGGTCGTGATCGCCTACCAGACCGGGCTGAGTGATTCGACCCCGTAGCCGACGGCGGTGCGCGGAGTGCTCATTCGGCCGCCAACCGCTACGACGACAGGCGCAGCTGATCGCGATCCTCGTACGCGTATTCACGTAGACAGCGCCTCTCGTCGCCGGAAGCGGAGCATGCCCGGCGGGCACGACCATCGTCGGCATGATCATCGATCCCGAACTCGAAGCATTCATCCCGCTGTTCCCTCCGGCCGACCTCAGCGATCCGGTCACCGCCCGCGAAAACCTCGCCGCGCTGGCCGCCGCGATCGCCTTACCGGAGACCGCGGAGCTGGAGATCGAAAATCGCATCGTGCCGGGCGATTCCGAGGTGCCGATCCGGATCTATCGGCCGCTCCGGGCACAGGGGGCCATTCTGTGGCTGCACGGCGGCGGGTTCGTCATGGGCGACCTGGGCACCGAACATCGATGGGCCGCGCTGCTCGCCGACAGCTCCGGCGCGACAGTGATCTCGGTGGGCTATCGATTGGCCCCCGAACACCCGTTCCCCGCCGCGCACGATGACATCTACACGGTGCTGACCTGGACGGCCGAGCACGCCGCCGAGCTCGGCATCGACCCGCTGCGGATCGCGATCGGCGGCCACAGCGCCGGCGCGGGGCTCGCGGCCGCGGTGGCGTTGCGGGCGCGCGACCAGCAGGGGCCGCCGATCCGCTTCCAACTGCTCAACCAACCGGTCCTCGACGACCGGCAGCAGAGCTGGTCGGCACGTCATTTCACCGACACGCCCTTCGTGACCCGCGACAAAGTCGCCCAGATGTGGGGGCACTACCTGGGTTCCACGCCCGCCACGGCTTACGCCGCCCCGGCGCGGGCCACCGACCTGTCCGGTCTGCCACCCGCCTACATCGCCACCGCGGAGTTCTGTCCGAACCGTGACGAAGACATCGACTACGCACTGCGCCTGTTGCGAGCGGGCGTGCCGGTCGAGCTGCATCAGTGGCCGGGCACATTCCACGGATCGCAGGCGATCCAGTCCGCCCAGGTGTCCCGGCGCCAGACCGAGGAACTCGCCGCAGCCCTGCGCCGCGCCCTGGCCGGGAATACCGTCGTCGGCTCGAAAACGGCTTAGCCGCGGCGACATCGAGGAAGACGGGAGAACGATGACCACCATCGACGTTGCCGAGCCGAGGGCGCGGTCCGCACCGCCCACAGCGGATACCTCGGCGGAACCGAGCGTGGCCGGATTGCTGCGCCCTCATCTGGGCGGCTTCGCCGCCGTTGTCATTCTGCAGATCATCGGCGCTGTCGCCGGTCTGGCGCCGTTGCTCGCGGTGGTCGAATTGGGTCGGATTCTGCTGGCATCCGCGCCGCTCGAGCACGGTCGGGTCTGGACAGTCGTGATCGCCGGGGCGGCCGGCTTGTTCGTCCGGTTGCTGTTCACGGCCGCGTCGTCCGGAATCGGGCACCTGCTCGACAGCCGAGTGCAGCTGTCGTTTCGCCGCCTTCTCGCCGCGCGGCTGGGGCGTGTGCCGATCGGCTGGTTCGCCCGGCGCGGCTCCGGCGAGCTGGCCAAGATCGTCGGTAAAGACGTGAGTGCCGTGCACCCGCTCATCGCCCACACTCCCGGCGATCTCGTCGCCGCGTTCGTGGTGCCGCTGGTGTCACTGATCTACCTCTGCACCATCGATTGGCGGCTCACGCTGATCACACTTGTTCCGGTGGTGCTGGCAGTCGCGCTGGTCCCGCTGATGATGACCCCGGCCCGGCTGCGCGAGCAGAAGGAGTTCGACGCCGGGATGAGCCGGATCGCGGACGCGGCCGTCGAGTTCGTCCAGGGCATCGCGGTGATCAAAGCGTTCGGCTCCGGCGACCGCGCCCACCGGAAATTCCGCACGGCCGCCGACGACTTCGCGGACTCGTTCCTGCGCATGGTGCACGGTCTCGCCGGGATCGCCGCGGGGATGCAGGTGGTGCTGTCGCCGCCGTTCGTGCTGCTGGTCGTCCTGACCGGTGGCGCCGTTCTGATCACGAACGGATCCCTGCCCCCGGCCGACCTGCTGCCGTTCCTGCTGCTCGGACTCGGCCTGACCGCTCCGATCGCGGCGCTCGGCCACGGATTCGACGACGTGCAGGCCGCGCGCCGCGCCGTCGAACGCATCCGCGACGTGCTCGCCGTGCCCTCGCTGCCCGAGCCCGCGCGCCCGATCGCGCCACAGGGCCACCGGGTGGAACTGCGTGACGTGCGATTCGGGTACGACGCCGGTCGGGAGGTGTTGCGCGGCATCGACCTGGTACTCGAACCGGGCACGGTCACCGCTGTGGTCGGACCGTCGGGAAGCGGCAAATCGACGCTGGTGCAACTGTTGCCGCGGTTCTTCGACCCGACCGGCGGGTCGGTGACCCTCGGCGGAGTCGATCTCCGCGAAATCGCCGGTCACGAGCTCTACCGGATGGTCTCGTTCGTCTTCCAGGACGTCCGTCTGCTGCGCGCGTCGGTCGCGGACAACATCGCCCTGGCGGTGCCCCGTGCCGACCGCGACGCGGTGGTGCGCGCTGCCCGCCTGGCGAACATCCACACCCGGATCCTCGAACTGCCCGACGGCTACGACACGATCCTCGGTGCGGGCGTTCAACTGTCCGGCGGAGAATCGCAACGGATCTCACTCGCCCGCGCACTGCTGGCCGACGCGCCCGTACTCGTGCTCGACGAGGCGACCGCCTTCGCCGACCCGCACACCGAACAGGCGGTGCGCCGGGCACTGGCGACGCTGGCGGGAGATCGGACCATCCTGGTCATAGCCCATCGCCTGGAGACGATCGCCGACGCGGACACCGTCGTGCTGCTGGAGAACGGGTCGGTCGTCGAACGCGGCGAGCCCGCCGAATTGCTCGCGCGCAACGGCAAGTTCGCCGAATTCTGGCAATCCCACCGAATCGCGTCCACCGAGGGGGCCGAAACCCTGGGCGACGTACTGCGACGTGAACTCGGGCCATGGCGGCGGATCGTCACCGCGCATGGGCCCGCGAACGTCACCGATCGGACACTGCGAGGAGACGAGCCCCGATGATTCGAACGCTACTGCGCGTTCTCGGAGACGAGTACGCCCAGCCCGTGCGCCGCACTGTGGGCCTGATGACAGCGACCGCGATAGCCGAGGGATTGTCCTACGCGCTGCTGGTTCCGGTGTTGCGGGCACTGTTCGGAAGTACGCCCACGGACGCCCGGCCCTGGCTGATCGGGTTCGGGGCGGCGGTCGCCGGGTATGCCGTGCTGCGCTATCGCAGCGATCGGTCCGGTTTCCGCGTGGGGACCACGCTGTTGCGCGGTGTCTATCACCGTTTCGGTGATCGCCTGGCTCGATTGCCCCTCGGCTGGTTCACCCCCGGTCGTGTCGGGGAGGTATCGGTTCTCGCCAGCGAGGGCGTGCTGCAGGCGATGAGCGTGATCGCGCATCTGCTGGCGCCTTTGATCTCCGCCGTCGCGACTCCGCTGACGATTGTCGCCGTGATGCTCGCCTTCGACTGGAAGATGGGGTTGGCCGCGCTGGCCGCCGTACCGGTAGTGGCGGTGATCCAGACCTGGAGCGGACGTTCGATGGCCGCCGCCGACGCGGAGCGCACCGAGCGCACCACGGAGGCCACGGGACGAGTCATCGAATATCTGCAGACTCAGCCGGTGCTGCGGGCCGGCGGCCGCACGGCCGAACGGTTCCGGTTGCTCGATGACTCGCTGTCGGGACTCGAGCGCACGGCCCGCCGTTCCATGAAGTCGGCGCTGCCCGGCGTTCTGGGCCTGACGCTCACGGTGCAAGCCGTGTTCACCGCGCTGCTCGCGTTGGGCGCCTACCTCGCGCTCGGCGGGAACATCGGTGTGGCGGAGGTTCTCGCGATCCTGGTGCTGGCCGCCCGATGCGCGGACCCGCTGCTGTCGCTGTCGGAGATCGGTGGTCAACTGCGCGGTGCGCGGGTGGGTCTGGCTGGACTCGACCAGGTGTTGCGCACCGAGCCCTTGCCGCAAGCCGCGAAACCGATCCAGCCGGTGGGCCATGGCCTGGAGTTCGAGTCCGTCACCTTCCGGCACGGCGGGCGCACGGTGATCGACAACGTGTCGCTGTCCGTGCCGGAAGGCCGGCGGCTGGCCGTGGTCGGGCCGTCGGGGGCCGGTAAGAGCACCCTGCTGCAACTGCTCGCTCGGTTCTACGACGTGGACGAGGGTGCGGTGCGAGTGGGCGGCGCGGACGTCCGCGAGATCGGCACCGAAGCGCTGATGGCGCAGTACGCCATCGTCTTCCAAGACGTCTACCTCTTCGACGGCACCATCGAGGAGAACGTGCGCCTCGGCCGTCCCGACGCCACCGACACCGAAGTGCGAGCGGCGGCGACCGCGGCACGGTTGGACGAGGTGATCGAGCGACTGCCCGACGGATGGGCCACGCATGTCGGCGAGGGCGGCGCACTCCTGTCCGGTGGCGAGCGCCAGCGGGTCTCGATCGCGCGAGCGCTGCTGAAAGACGCGCCCATCGTGCTCCTGGACGAGGTGACCTCCGCCCTGGACCCGGTCAACGAGGCGGCCGTCCATCAGGGCATCGAACGTCTGATGGCGGGCCGGACGGTGGTGCTGGTGGCGCACCGGTTGCGTACCGTCCAACGCGCCGACCGCATCGTCTTCCTGGACGGCGGCCGGATCGTGGAGCAAGGCAGTCACGAGGAGTTGCTGCGCAACGGCGGGCACTACGCCGACTTCTGGGAGCTGTCCAGCACAACGGTGGCGAGCGAATGAGTCACTTTCCCTCGTGGTCGCCGAACCCGATGGTTCGCCATAGTGGCCGAACCGGATGCGGGTCCACACCGAACGCCGGAGACCGCCGCATACACGGCGCCCTGCCGGCACCGATCCCCGCATCGAAAACATGTTCGACTCGAGGTAGGGTGCCGGAGCATGCCGGAACTCGAGCCGATCCCGTTCGCTCAAACGCAGATCAACGACGTACGCAGGCAACTGCTCGACGCCGCCGCGTTCGGCAAGCACCTGCGGCCCGAACACCTGGAGAACATGGCGGGCAAACTCGCCGAAGGCTTGCGCGCCTACACCGAAGCCATCACAGCCGCCACCCCAGCAAACCCACCTACCGACGGCCGCGCCTGCCTCCACTACCGCGGCCAGACCCGGTGAAGGTTCCGGGACCGCCGACTTCGGATACCAGGGGGCCGATAGCCGTCTGATCACGATGTCGAGGAAAGGAAGCGACAAAGGCCGAGGTAGGCAGTAGTGCGTACCCCGGCCGCTCTTTGTCTACCGTTCGCGTAGTTCAGCCCGCTCGCGGACGTAGCGTTCGGCCGCGAGCAGGCGAGGGCACGGTGGAGTGCAGGTGGCGTGGAGCTTCAGAAGCCCTCGTGCGTGTTCCTCGTCGGCGGGCCAGTTGCCATCGGTGCAGTAGTCCTCGATCCAGCCGCGCCGGCCCGTCACCGCTCGTCCTCTATCCGCCGGATGATCTCGCTGGCCGGCACCGAGTCGTCCGGTTCGCCGCCGAGCTCGATCAGCCACGGCAGAACCCAGAACACCAGAATGAGTAGTCCGACGACGGCGGCTGTGACGATCAGGATAATCACGATCTCTTCGGGCAAAGCTGTACCCCTTGATGTACGTGGTGGTTTCAGGGCTGACGCGGGCGCGGTGCCGCACATGCGCGGATGGCCTCGATGATCGACATTCCGGACGGTCTGTAGCTGTCGCGTGGTGCGTGCACCCATATTCGGAGCGAGGTGCGCTGGTCGGCAGGCGACGGGAGAGCGATCTCGGCGCCGAAGGGTGCTACAGAGGCATTGAGACGGAACAGCTCGGCGAACAGCCGGATGTCGTCGGCAGGGACATTCGGCACGATCAGGAACGTCCACCGTTTCGATCGAAGATGCGATACGACGGGGCCGGGCTGGGCACGTCTGGTGTGCAGGCGCTGTCGGACAACCGCGCCGAGTTGCGCGGGCAGTGTGATCGCGCCGATTCGTCCCGCTCGCATGCTGATTCGGCCGGATCCAGGCACTACGAAGGCGGGCATCTGGCATACCTCCCGGTAGAAGCGGCACCGGGTGATCGGGGTGTCCGCAGATGCCGTGGCAGCCGTCATTTGCTCCACCCCTTGAACACATCGGTCAGGCTGAACCCGGTAGGCCTTGGTGGCCCGTCGAATGACCGACTCATCGGTTTGTGGGTGGGCCGAACCCCGGATCACCCCGAACGCCGTCGCGGGCTCCCACTCTGCCTGTTCCAACTTCACGCCTCCCTGCTCGTAGTTGATGGCTCAAGCGTCGGGGTGGAGGAGGCGGCCAGGGGCCAGCGCAAGGACAGGAACGGCCGATCGATCTACCCTGGCTGGATGAGCCACGTGGGGCAGCGGATCGCGGCCGAGCGCAAGCTGGCCGGACTTGATCAGCGGCGGCTGGCACGACAGGCCAGTTACAGCCTGTCGATGCTGAAGGCAGTAGAACAGGGCAGAGAACCCGCATCACAGGGCTTCATCAGCGCCGTGGCGAAGGCGCTACGGATCGAGCCCGAACAATTGACCGGCGCGCCCTATCGCGACGACGAACCCAGCACCCTCGAAGGGCTCGACGAACTCCGCGCGATTCTCGCCGAAGGCGTCTACGCCGCGCCCGTACCTCCACCGGCCGATCTCGCCGAGCTGGACGCGGAGCTGAACGAAGCGCACCGGCTCTACCACAGCGACCGGACACGGCAGTCTCTCGCCCGGCTGCCCGCGCTCATCCGACAGCTACACGGCGCGCTGCACGAGGCGACGGCCGATGCGCAGGGCCGGATTCTCTCCCGCTTGTCGGCCGCATATCTGCTCGCCGAATGGATCTGCCGACGACTCGGCTACACCGCCCTCACGCTGCCGGCGCTCGACTTGCTGGACAACTACGCGGCCCGCGCCGATGACGGCAACTACGTCGCCATGTCCGCGATCAGCCGCGCCCGCGTGCTGATGCACTACGGCTCGAACGCAGTCGCCGACCGACTCGTCGCCCACGCACTCGACACCGAACCTGTCCCAGCCGTGGCCGGATTCGGCCATCTGTGCGCGGCGATCAACGCTGCACGCAGTCTCGACCATGACACCGCGACCGAACATGTCGCAGCGGCCCGGCAACTCGCGACCGAGACCGGCGAGACCAAGGTGTACGGCACGGACTTCGGACCCGCGAATGTCGCAATCCATTCGTGCGCAGTCGAGTTGGAATCCGGCGACCCCCACCGAGCCGCAGCGGACGGCACAGCGCTCGTCCTACCTGCCACGGTCGTCACCCCGCCGAGAGCAGGCCATCACTGGCAGGACAACGCACGAGCGTGGCTGCTGGTCGGCAGAACCGATCGCTCACTGGCCGCACTGAACAAAGCCCGTCTCGTAGCGCCACAACAGACACGGCTACACCCCGGCGTCCGGGAAACCCTGCACGGCATCGCAGCGGCGGAGAAGCGGCGCACGGAAACACTGTCCGGCTTCGCACACTGGCTCGGCGCCTCCCTTTGAACCGTTTGGCGCTTGTTCAAGCACCTTTCGTTCCCCCTCGGGCCGCGGCAGAAACCCTGCCATCAGAGGCAGGTGCCGCCAGCTCAGCTGCACTTGGGCCGCACCGGTTCAAAACCTGGCAGTAGGGCGAAGCGGCTCGAATCCGCAGCCACCGGCTCATGAGATCGACACTTGGAACACCGTCCTGACCAGCAGAACGCTGGCCAGGACGAAGCGTCCGGCGAAGTACATCGCTGTCGAGAGCCGCTCATTCAGCGATCATGAACGAGCCTCGAGTCGCTACAGCTTCACCGGCTCAGGGCCGGTCGCCGTCAGGCGCAGACGCGATTGAGTTCGTCGGTGTAGGGGGTCAGGTCCGCGACGTTGTCATCGATCAACGCGTAGGCGTAGGCGGCGATGGCGTCCTTCTCCGGACCCTGGGTCGTATCCGCCAGGCCGCCCAGTCGGCCGGAGAGCGCTGTCGCCGTCGCCTCGTCCAGGGTGCCGCCGCTCGTATCGATCGCGATATTGATCAGTTCAATGGCTTTAGCGCACTGGGGCGACTGGGCGTACGCGGGTGCGGCAGGCAGGAAGAGTAGGGCGGCAGCGGCGGCGAGCACAGCGGCGAAGGACGTCGACTTGATCATGG
>NZ_BAFS01000146.1 GCF_000308415.1 Nocardia asiatica NBRC 100129
ATGGGCGGCACCGGATCGGGTTCGGGAATGGGCGGCACCGGGTCCGGCTCGGGTGTGGGTGGAACCGGTTGCGTAGCGTCGACGCTGGACATGCGAACTCCTTCCGATCGTCGGGCGATCGCCGTGCGCTACGTCCGGAAACCAGCGCAGCAGCCGATCATCGGCCGGGTACCCATCGCCCACCGGGCGAACCGGGACCGGCTCGCCCGGCCCACGGTTCGGCCGACCAGTTTGCGGATTATGTCCGCCGGGTAGTCAGACAGGAGCCGGACAACAGATGCCGATGGCTCGAGGAGCTCGTCATGACCGACCAGCGCCGACCACGCACCCGGAATCCGCGGTTCGGGCCGGGTGGTGCAGCGTCGCCGACCCAGGCCGAGGGGATTTCCGTCACCAGGAATCACGACGTCATCCGTCGCTGGGCCGAACAGCGCGGCGCCCGGCCCGCCACCGTGCCGGGCAGCGAGTACAACGGACGGCTCGGGGTGCTGCGGTTCGACTTCCCCGGCTACGGTGGCGCCGTGCTGCGCCGGGTGGGATGGGACGAGTGGTTCGCCACCTTCGACGACCGGAAGTTGCGTTTCTGGTATCAGGAGCAGAGCTCCGACCGTCCGCCGAGCAACTTCAACCGCTTGGAGCCGCCGCGATAGCCGGGCGACCGCTGGAAAGGCCGTGAGACCGGTCACCGTCGCCCGTCGACAACCGGAAGCCGGTGAGATATGTGACGCAGGGCACGGATTCGTGGTGAGCTTCGTTATCGGCCCTGTGGTGGGCGTGGGTTCGGGGAAGTTCGACTACGTTCTCCAAAAACCTTGTTGCCCAGCAATTTTCGTGCCGATGCCAACTTATGGCAGGCATGTGCTGTGCCGGAATCGCGAGGGGGGACAAAGCCCCCGGCGCCCCGTCGAATCGGCCGGGCGTATAGCGTCGAGGGACGACCCAAGGGGCCCGAATCGGTCTGCCGGACGTTTACCGGCTGCGACTCCGGGTACTCCAAGCCGAGCAAGGGTTGCTCGAAAGCGGAAGGTCGCGTCGGTATGGGGATGCGGTTGTCCGCATCGTGACGCGCTTCCGCATGTCTGCAAGGGATAAGGTCTTGAGCGCAAACCTGATGATCGTGGAAGACGACGACCGGGTGCGTGGCGCGTTACGACTCGCCATGGAAGACGAGGGTTACGACGTCGACGAGGCAGAGGAAGCCGAAGACGCGCTCACACATCTGCGCAGCAATGGTGTCCCCGACGTCATGATCGTGGATCTGATGCTCGGTGGCATGGACGGATTCGAGTGTATTCGCGAGATCCGCCGCGACCACGACGTTCCCATCATCGTGGTCAGCGCTCGCGACGACACTCACGACGTGGTGGCCGCGCTGGAGGCAGGCGCCGACGATTTCGTCACCAAGCCGTTCGAGATCAAGGAGATCACCGCCCGGATGCGCGCGGTGCGCAGGCGTTCCCGCCCTGCCGCCGAACGGGAGTCGCCGCAGGAGATGGTGCTCGAGGCCGACGAAACGGCGCCGCTGGTGCTCGCCCCGGACAGCGGTGTCGTCCGCCGCGGGGACGAGGAGATCCGGCTCACGCTCACCGAGTTCCGCTTGCTGTGTGAACTGGCCGAATCGCCGGGCCGGGTGCTCAGTCGCACCGTGCTGCTCGAAAGGGTATGGGACCGTGGGTTCTTCGGCGACGAGCGCATCGTGGACGTGCACATGCGCCGGTTGCGCACGAAGATCGAACGGGATCCGTCCGATCCGCGCATCGTGGTGACGGTGCGTGGGCTCGGCTACCGCCTCGATGTCCGCCGCTGAGCGCTGCCTCGACGCCCCCCGCTGGAGTCCCACCGTCTGGAGCCTGCGCGCCCGCGTGACGGCCGTCTTCGCGACGATCGCCGCGCTGATGTCGCTGGTCCTGGTCGCCTCGGTGTTCGTGATCAGCCGCAGCTACCTGGAGGCGCAACGAGCGCACGCGGGCAGTGAATCGCCCGCTGATCTCAACGCCGATCTCGATCTGCTGCGCAACGTGCTGATCGGCTGCGCGGTGGTGGTGACCCTGATCGGCGCCGCGGTCGGCTGGTGGGCGAGCAGGCGGGTGCTGACCCCGCTGCACCAGCTCGCCGGCGCCGCCGCGCGGATCGCCTCCGGCGACCTCGGCCTGCGGCTGCCCGCGACCGGCGACCAGGACCTCGCCATCACCGTCGAGTCGTTCAACACCATGGTGGACTCGCTGCAACGGCGCATCGAACGCGAACACCGCCTCTTCGGTGACGTCAGCCACGAGCTGCGCACCCCGCTGACCACCCTGATGGCCGGCGTGGGCGTGCTCAACCGGCATCGCGACGATCTGCCGGAACGTTCGCAGCGGGCGCTGGGCCTGGTCACCGCCGAAGTGGAGCATCTGCGCAAGCTGCTGGACGATCTCCTCGCGCTGGCGCGGGTGGAGGCGGGCATGCACCACGGCGACGCCGAGCCGCTGTCGGTGCGCGACCTGCTGGTCCACACCCTGGCCGACCGCCGCTATCCGGGCGAGCTGCTCACGGTGCGGCAGGACGTCACCGTGCGCGGGCGCAAGGTGGAGCTGGAACGCGCGGTGGCAAATCTGCTGCACAACGCCGACCGGCACGGCGGCGGTGTGGTCGCGGTCACCGTCGACCGCGACGGCACCGACGCGGTGCTCACCGTCGACGACGCGGGTCCCGGCGTGGCGCCCGCGGACCGGAGCCGGATCTTCGAACGATTCGCGACCGCCCGCAGCGGCCGCCGCTCGCCCGACGGGACGGGCATCGGCCTGGCGTTGGTCGCCGAGACGGTCGCCACGCACGGCGGCCGCGTGGACTGCACCGACCGGCCCGGCGGGGGCGCGCGATTCGTCGTGCGGCTGCCCCGCCTCGGCGACATCCATCCGTAATACGACCGTAAAGAAGTCGACCGGTCGACCTCAAAGTCGCTTCGCAAGCCTGGATAAGTACTGCTGACCGACGAGGAGTTGTATGTCTCTGCCAACCCTGTCCCCAGCGGAGATCGAGCGATCGCGCGTCGACAACGCCGCGGCCGCCCTGGGAGCCACCCCGAGCCGGAAAGACACCGGACCGGCCGTGGTCCTGCGCACGCCCCGGTTGGGCGACGGCGCCGCGATGTGGCGAATCGCCAAGGAATCCGCGGTGCTCGACGTCAATTCGAGCTACGCCTACCTGATGTGGTGCCGGGACTTCGCCGGGACCTCGGTGGTCGCCGAAGCGGACGGCCGCGTCGTGGGATACGTGATCGGATTCGTCCGCCCGCAGGCCCCCGACACCGTCTTCGTCTGGCAGATCGCGGTGGACCGTGCGCAGCGCGGCCGTGGCATCGGCGCCGAGCTGCTGCACACGTTGCTCAACAGCGTCGCGGCGCAAGGTGTCTCGGTACTCGAGACGACCATCTCACCGGACAACGCCGGTTCCATCGCGCTGTTCACGTCGGTGGCGCGGGAAAGAGACGCGGATCTGACCAAGCGCCCCCTGTTCGACGCCGGAGTCTTCCCCGACAGCCACGCACCCGAAGACCTGTATCGCATCGCCCCGACCGCCCGCCCCACCGAGGAGGATCACCGATGATCAACGCCGACACCACCGTGTTCGAGAGCCTGGAGTCCAACGTGCGCGGCTATTGCCGCGCCTGGCCCACCGTGTTCACCACCGCGAAGGGCAGCTGGCTGCGCGACGAGGAAGGCAAGGACTACCTGGACTTCTTCGCGGGCGCGGGCGCGCTGAACTACGGGCACAACAACGATGTGCTCAAGCGCTCGCTGCTGGACTACATCGCGAGCGACGGCATCACCCACGGCCTGGACATGTCCACCGCGGCCAAGCGGGAACTGCTGGAGACGTTGCGCGACACCGTCTTCACCCCGCGCGGCCTGGACTACAAGGTCCAGTTCCCCGGACCCACCGGCGCCAACGCGGTCGAGGCCGCGCTCAAGCTGGCCCGCAAGATCACCGGCCGGGAGACGATCGTCAGCTTCACCAACGCCTTCCACGGCATGACCCTGGGCGCGCTGTCGGTCACCGGTAACGCGGCCAAGCGCGCGGGCGCCGGTGTGCCGCTGGTGCACGCCGCGCACATGCCCTACGACGGCTACTTCGACGGCACCACCGCGGACTTCCAGTGGATGGAGAAGGTGCTCGACGACACGTCCTCCGGCTTCGACCGTCCCGCCGCCGTGATCGTGGAGACCGTGCAGGGCGAAGGCGGCGTCAACGTCGCCCGCGCCGAGTGGCTGCGCCACCTCGCGGGGCTGTGCGCGGACCGGGAGATCCTGCTGATCGTGGACGACGTCCAGATGGGCTGCGGCCGTACCGGACCGTTCTTCTCCTTCGAGGTCGCCGGCATCACGCCCGACATCGTGACGCTGTCGAAGTCGATCGGCGGCTACGGCCTGCCGATGGCGTTGGTGCTGTTCAAGCCCGAGCTGGACGAATGGTCGCCGGGTGAGCACAACGGCACCTTCCGCGGCAACAACCCGGCGTTCGTCACCGCGACGACCGCGCTGCGCCACTACTGGTCCGACGACGCCCTGCAGACCGCGACTCGGGCCAAGGGCGAGAAGATCGCGCGCACCCTGGGTGAGCTGGCCGGGTACTTCCCCGGTATCTCCACCCGTGGACGCGGCCTGGTGCACGGCGTCGTGTTCGACGACCCCTCGCAGGCGGGCAAGGTCTGCCAGATCGCCTTCGAGCGCGGCCTGCTGGTGGAGACCTCCGGATCCACCGACGAGGTCGTGAAGCTGCTGCCGCCGCTGACGGTCACCGAGCAGGAACTCGACCAGGGCCTGCACATTCTCTCCGGCGCCGTCGAGTCCGTGTGCGGCGGAATGGGGGCGGTCGCATGATCGTGCGCACAACCGAGGAGATCACCGGCACCGAGCGTGACGTGGCGGGCGAGGGCTGGCGCAGCAAGCGCATCGTCCTCGGTGGCGACGGCGTCGGCTTCTCCTTCCACGAGACCACCATTGACGCGGGAACGGTGCACGAGTTCCACTATGTGCACCACGTGGAAGCCGTGTGGCTCATCGAAGGTTCGGGCACTCTCACCGATCTGGACAACGGCGTCACCTACGAGCTCGGGCCCGGCTCGATGTACCTGCTCGACGGACATGAACGTCACCGCTTGGAGGTGCGCACCACGATGCGGATGATGTGCGTGTTCAATCCGCCGGTGACCGGGCAGGAGGTTCACGACAGCAACGGCGTCTACCCGCTGGTCGCCGCGACGATCGGAGGTTGAGCACACCAATGGTTCTGCAGCACACCGAAACCCGGCCCGAGACGGCTCGCTACGATCGCTACCCGACCCGTCTCGGCGCGGCCGCTCCGCACTTGGAGCGCGCCGACCCCGCGGTGTGGGGAGAGGTCGAGAGCCCGGAACTCGCCTCGTTCGACGCCGACGGGTTCGCCATCCTCGACCAGTTGCTCACGCCGGACGAAGTGGCCGAGTTCAGCGGCGAGATCAGCAGGCTCGCCAACGACCCGGCCCTGCGCGACGACGACCGGGTCATCGTGGAGAAGTCGTCGAACCGGGTGCGCTCGGTCTTCGAAGTGCACAAGCTGAGCGAGGCGATCGCCGAGCTGGTGCGTCAGCCGCGGGTGCTCCGGCTCGCCGAGCAGGTGCTGGGGTCGCCGGTGTACGTGCACCAGAGCCGGGTGAACTACATGCCCGGTTTCCGCGGCACCGGTTTCTACTGGCACTCCGATTTCGAGACCTGGCACGCCGAGGACGGCATGCCCGCGCCGCGTGCGGTGAGCCTGTCGATCGCGCTGACCGACAACTACCCGATCAACGGCAGCCTCATGGTGATGCCGGGCTCGCACCACACCTTCGTGCCGTGCCTGGGCAGCACCCCGGCCGAGCACTATCGGGAGTCGCTGCAGGAGCAGGAGATCGGCGTGCCGACGACCGACGACATCACCGCGCTGGCGAACCGCTACGGGATCAGTCAGTTCACCGGCCGGGCGGGCTCGGCGCTGCTGTTCGACTCCAATCTGATGCACGGGTCGTCGAACAACATCACGCCGTTCCCGCGGTCGAACATCTTCGTGGTGTTCAACAGCGTGCACAACACGCTCGTCGAGCCGTTCGCCGCGCCCGCGCCGCGACCGGGCTACATCGGCAGCCGCGACTTCACGCCGCTGTCGGCCTGATCGAGAGCCGCCCCGCGTGTGCGACTCGCCCCCCACCTGTCGGGCGAGCCGCGCGCGCGGGGCGTTTCGCTCGGCACGGGGCTCGGGTCAGACGCGCCGGATCGCCTCCGGAGTGAGGTCGCTGATCGCCGGATACCCGTTCACGGCCATGAGCAGGTCCGCCTCGGCCAGCAGTGAGCGCAGCACGTGCACGAGGCCGTCCACGCCGCCGAGGGCGAGCCCGTACGGGTAGGGGCGGCCGATGCCGACGGCCGTCGCGCCGAGCGCCAGCGCTTTGACGATGTCGGCGCCGGTGCGGATGCCGGAGTCGAACAGCACGGGCAGACTGTCGGCCGCCGCCACCACCTCCGGCAGATGCTCGATCGCCGGGATGCCGCCGTTGGCCTGCCTGCCGCCGTGATTCGAGCAGTAGATGCCGTCCACGCCCGCGTCCGCGGCCCGCCGGGCGTCGTCGGGATGGCAGATGCCCTTGAGCACGAGCGGCAGGTCGGTCAGCGACCGCAGCCAGGCCAGGTCGTCCCAGGTCAACGCGTTGCCGAACAGCGAGATCCAGGTCAGGATGGCGGTTTTCGGGTCTTGTTCGGGCGGGCTGGGCAGCAGGGCGCGGAACACCGGATCGCTGAAGTAGTTGGCCAGACAGTGTCCGCGCAGCTGCGGGAAGTTGGACACCGCCAGATCACGCGGACGCCAGCCGGGCACCCAGGTGTCCAGGGTGACCACGATGGCCTTGAATCCCGCGGCCTCCGCCCGGTGTACCAGGCTCTGTGCCAGCTCCCGGTTGGTCGGGGTGTAGAGCTGGAACATGCCCGGGGTGTCGCCGAACGCCGCGGCCACCACCTCCAGCGGATCGACGGTGAGGGTGGAGGCGACCATCGGGACGCCGGTGCGCGCCGCGGCCCGCGCGGTGGCGATGTCACCGTGCCCGTCCTGTGCGCACAACCCGATCACTCCGACCGGAGCCAGGAAGATCGGTGTCGGCAGCTTCATCCCGAACAGCTCGATCGAGAGGTCGCGCGTCTTGCTCGCCCGCAGCATGCGGGGGACCAAGCCCAGTTTCTCGAAAGCCGCCACATTGGCCCGCTGGGTGAGTTCGTCGCCCGCGCCACCCGCTACGTACGACCAGATGCTCGGCGGCAGCGCGGCCCGCGCCTTGGCCTCCAACTCGGCGTAGGTCATCGGGAGATCGGGCAGCACACCCCCGAGCCCCTGGAAGTAGATCTCGTTCTGGTAGTCGCCGAAGTTGGTCACGCTGCTCCTGTCCTCGTCTCGATGCATGAATGTATCCGATACGTTCTTGTAGCGATCTCGATTCCGGTCAGGCGCGCAGCGCGCGATAGAGGGTCAGCCAGCGATCCGGTGAGACCAGCCCCACCGGCTGGCCGAGCGGTATCCCGGCGGCTGCGCAGGCGCTGCGCACGGCGTGGGCCGGGAACTCCCGACGCAACGACGCCGCGACACTGCCCCCGACGCCGGAGAAACCCAGTTCCACCACTCGGCGGTAGTCACCGAACCGCTCGCGCGGCAGCAGCGGAACGGGCCGGTTGCGCAATCGCAGCACGGCGGCGTCGACCTGGGGCACCGGATGGAAGCTGTGCCTGCCGACGCGCGCGCCCAGTTCCACCACCGTCGTGGGCCAGTGGCCGACGGTGAGCTTGGTCCACCGGCCGTAGGCGCCGGAGTGCTTGCGGGCGAACTCCAGTTGGGTGAGCAGGGTCGCCGAGGTGAGCTGTCGCGCGGCCAGGCACCAGCGCACGATGTCGGTGGTGATGGCGAACGGCACGTTGGCCACGACCGCGAACGGCTCGTTCGGCGGTCGCACGGTGCGGAAGTCCTGATGGTACAAGCGGATTCGCGGATCGTCGGCGTATCGCCTGCGCAGCAGGGCCGCGTAGTGCGGGTCCTTCTCAAAGGCGCGCACCCGGCCGGCCGCGCCGAGCAGTTGCCTGGTCAGCATGCCGTCACCGGGGCCGATCTCGAGGACGAGGTCGTCGCCGGTGACGCCGGAAGCGCGCACGATCGACCGGGCGGCACGGGCATCGGTGAGGAAGTTCTGCGACAGCCGCTTACGCGTGGGCGCGGCGCGGCTGCCGTTGCCGCGGGCATGCGAAAGAGAACGGTGACGGGACATGGGTGTCCTCCGAACGGAGTGGTCGAATCAGGAAAATTGATTCGCCCGGACCCATGCCAGGGCACGACGAGCCCAGCGGCCGCTACCGGCCGCCGGCGGGGACTCCGATCGAACGGATCAGCAGATCATCGAACGGATCAGCGGATCGGAGCGTTACGGTGCGCCGGCAGAGCCCGAGCCTCCGTACGCAGCCGGATGTAGTACGCGCCGACCGCGCACCCTCCGTTCACACCAGGACTGCCACACATGCCACGCAACCTACGACATCCGCGCATTCGGATGCCAGTTCTTTTCCGGGACAGGTGCGGTGGACCCCACCGCCCGGCTCAGCGCGACGTCGACTGACCGACCACGTCCGAGTCCTGCTGCTCCGCAGCGTAGGTCCGCCAGGATTTGGCCTCCGCGTGCTTGCCCAGCTGATCGAGCAGATCGGCGAGCTCGGCGATGGCGCGAGGTTCGCGGCGGTCGGCGGCGGTGCGCCACCAGGATTCGGCTCCCAGGGGATCGCCGCGCCGCAGTCGCACCATGCCGAGTTCGTACGCGGCACCCGCGTGCCCCGCCTCGGAGGCCTGGGCCCAGAGGCCGCACGCCTGTTCTTCCTCGCCGCGGCGGTACATCGCGACGCCGAGGTCGTAGAGCGCGCCGCGATAGCCGGGGTCGCCCGACTGCCCCGGCGTGCTCGCCCGCGGCGAGACATCGGCCGCCACGGGTCGTGCGCCGGGCTGGCCGAGCCCGCCCGGCGCCGGAGCGGTGTCGGGAACCCGAGGGCTCGATGCGGGGTGGGTGTTCGCTCTCAGCGAGGCGGGCGCGTCAGTGGAGACGTGCGCCGCGGGCGCATGCGGGCCACCGGATGATGTCGTGCCCCCCTGCGTTCGATGCGGCTCCCGCGGCGAGCCGGAAGCGGCCTCTGTTGTGTCCGGGGGGTGCGTGTCCGCCGGGTCGAAAGGGCGGAAGGAGTCGGCGGGCAGGGCAGGGCTCGTGGCCTGCGGGTTGGCGCCGGTATGCGGACCGCCGGGGGCAGGGGCTGGTGCGCCAGGGATGATCAGGGCGGGATGTGCTTGTGCTGGGCCTGGATCGAGCGGCGCTGTTCGCGTGGGACCCGGAGGGTGCGAGCCCGTGGGATCGGAAGCGCGGTAGGAGTCCACAGGGGGAGCCGGGTTCGCGGCGGGCGAATTCGACCCGGTGTGCGGGCCGTCTGTGGTCGGACGTGCTGCCTCGGAAGAATGTGGAGTCGAAGGGGATTCCACGGGGAGAGCGGAGGCGGGCGGCGCGACCTGCGCCGTGCCGTCGAAAGCGCGATACCAGGCCGCTGTGGGCCGGGCGGGTGCGGAGTCCGCGACGGCCGCAGGGGGAGTGGCTTCCGCTGGGCCCGGGTTGGTCGGCAACGTCGGTGCCGGGACCGGTGTGTGCGGTTCTGCGTGGTCGAAGGCGCGGAAGGAGTCGTCGGTGGTCCAGGAGTTCGTGGCTACTGGGCCGGAACCGTTGTGCGGACCGTCCGGTGCGGGTCGGGTGGTAGGGGAGGACGGACCTCCCGGTCCAGATCGCGGGTTGCCGATCGGCAGGCCGGCGGTGTGCCGTGCTGGGTCTTCTGGAGGGTGGGTATGCGCGACGGGAGGGCCGAAGGCGCCGTAGGGATCCGCTGTGGGTCTCCCGCTTCCGCCCGAGGAGTCGTGAACAGTGCGTGCGGGTGGTTCGGTGCGCGCGTGCGGAACCAGCGCGCCGAAGGCCGAGTTCACACCCTCTGGCTCGGGCGGTGCGGCGTGTGAGGCGCTGTCCATGACGTCCGCGACCGGCGATCCACTCGACGGGCTTGCCGTGAGGCGCCCGGTGTCCGGCGGCGCGTCCGGAGCTACCGCCGGTGCGGAATCGTGAGTTCGCGGAGTGGATCGTCCAGGGCGCGACGACTGCATGTTCACGAAGAGACTGCCCGCGCGCCGGACCTCGCTGCCCTCCGGCGCCGGCCCGTTCGTGGACCGATGCCCGTTCCCCGCCACCGGGGGCTCCGGCGCGAGCGGCTCGACCCGGGCCGCCGGACCGGTCGGGACGGGCACGGCGTCGATACGGGGAACCGGCATGGTGGGCGCGGTGGGCGGGCCCGACGAGAGCGTGGGCGAGGCCATCCCGAGCGGGGGAGCGAGCGCGGCGGGCGCCGCCGTGACCGGCGAGGCCGCGGTCGAGACCTCCACGACCAGGTTCGCGAAGTTCGGCGGCCCTTCGCCGATGCTGCACCACAGGACGACGCGACCGTTGGGCCGGTGCTCCACCACGATGCCGTAATTGCCCGACCAGGACTTCTGCGTGCCGAATTCGTCGACCCAGACCGGGGTCAGGGTCACCAGGGTCACCGGCGCGGTCGGCGTGACGTCGAAGCTGACGCCCGCGGCCAGCGCGTCGCTCCATGCGTCGACCCCGGCGAGTGAACGTCCGTGCAGGTCGAGATAGCCGTCGACGACGGAGAGTCCCATACCGAGCCCCCGCAGTCCGGCCGGCGGCGCGGCGGAGATCATCGTCAAGGTGACAGTGGTGGGCGCCGGGCCGACCTGCTCGGTGTACATCGGGTAGACCATGCTGCCGTGCCACACGATCGGGTCCGCGCTCTGGTAGCGCGCGGCCAGCGGCAGTTCTTCGGGCGAATTGCGGGCAGCCCACGACGAATATCGCTCGTTCACTGTCGCGCGCCTGCCTTTCCACCCGATCCCGACCGCCGCCCCCGCGCCGGGCGGCGGGGTATACCGTACTCGCCGCGAACTGGAACTGCGCCGCAATGCCCTGGCGGTCGGTAATGCCCCTGACGCCAACGCTACCGGGGAGTTCACGTCATTTCCCAACGGTGCACAGGGGCGTGTCCGGACCCTGCCGGCTACCGCGCTACCGGCACAGAGCACGATCAGCGGCACGATGACGGCTGGAATGTCCTCCGGTGGGATGAACGTCACATCGGCGACACCGAGCAGCGGGACGGCGGCGGCCACGGGACGACCTGCCCCGCCCCCGAACCGGCGGGGCGGGGTACATCGAATCGGAAGTGCGAGGGCTTTCTCGGAACGCCGAACAGCCGACCAAGCGCTTGCTACGCTCGATCGATGATCTCCACGGTGGTCTGGGGCACCGGCAATGTCGGCCGGGCGGCCATCCGGGCCGTCGACGCCCACCCGGCGCTGCGCCTGACCGGCGTGCTCGTGCACGATCCGGCGAAGATCGGCCGCGACGCGGGCCGACTCGCCGGACTCGGTCGCGACCTCGGCGTCGGCGCCACCGACGACATCGGCGATGTGCTGGACGCGCGCCCGGCCGCGGTGGTCTACGCGGCCTCCGGCGACATCCGCCCCGACGACGCGCTCGCCGATATCGTGCGCGCACTACGCGCGGGCGCGGTGGTCGTCACCCCGGCCCTGTACACGCTCTACGATCCGCGCAACGCACCGCCGCAGATACGGGAACCGGTGCTGGCCGCGATCGCCGAAGGCGGCGGATCGCTGTTCGTCTCCGGCATCGACCCCGGTTGGGGCAACGACGTGCTGCCCCTGCTGATCAGCGGGCTCGGCAGCACGGTGGACATGATCCGCTGCCAGGAGATCTTCGACTACTCCACCTACGACCAGCCCGACTCGGTGCGCTATCTGGTCGGCATGGGCCAGCCGATGGACTACCAGCCGCCGATGCTCGCGCCGTCGGTGCCGACCATGGTCTGGGGCGGGCAGATTCGGCTCATGGCGCGGGCGCTCGGCGTCGAACTCGACGAGATCCGGGAGACGCTGGACCGGCGCGCCCTGGACGTCACCGTCGCCACGACGTCCATGGGCGAGTTCGCGGCCGGCACCCAGGGCGCGGTGCGATTCGAGGTCCAGGGCATCGTCGAGGGACAGCCGCGTCTGGTGGTCGAGCACGTCACCCGCATCCATCCGTCCTGCGCGCCCGACTGGCCCACGCCGGCCGACGGCGGCGCCGGTGCGCACCGGGTGATCATCGAAGGACACCCGCGGATCGAAGTGACCGTCGAGGCGACCGACGAAGACGGCAACCGGTCCGCGGGCGGGAACGCCACGGCGGTCGGCCGCCTTGTCGGCGCCATCGACTGGCTGGTGGCCGCGAAGCCGGGACTCTACGACGCATTGGACATTCCTTTGCGCCCCGCGGTCGGCAAACTCGGAAGGAAACACTCATGATCATCGACATTCCCGAGGGGAAGGATCCGATCGCTTACGTCTGGGGCGAAATGGTTCCCGGCATCGGCGTGGCCGCCTCGAACTTCTCGCTGTCGGTGTACTCGCACAGCACGCTCGGACTGCGCGAGTTCGAGGCCGCCAGGCTGCGCATCGCCCAGCTCAACGGCTGCCTGTTCTGCATGGACTGGCGCACCGAGCGCGACGGAGCGAAGGTGGAACCCGAATTCGCCGACGCCGTCACCAATTGGCGCACCACCGACGCCTTCGACGAACGCACCCGGCTCGCCGCCGAATACGCCGAACGCTACGCCACCGATCACCACAATCTGGATCAGGAATTCTGGAGCCGGATGTTCGCCCGGTACAGCCAAGCGGAAGTGGTCGAGTTGAGCATGAGCATCGGCTCATGGCTCGCGTTCGGGCGGCTCAACCACGTCCTCGGCCTGGACGCGGTCTGCGTGCTGCCGAGTCACGCCACCGGTCGCTAGCGCGCTGCGCCGGCCGTTCACGCCGGAATTCGCGATACCCACGCGGGCTGCCCATCGACCAGCCCCAGTTCGAACTCCTCGGGGGCGTCGAGCACGGCGCCGAGTCGACGCAGCGCCTGATCGGCCGAGATCTCCGCGGGAAAGCGGATGTATTCGAGAGTGACGCCGGATATCCGGGCCCGGAATCGGTACCGGAATTCGACCTGGCCCGCGTAGGTCAGCGCGATGCGTCCCTGCCAATCGATGTCGTGCCTGCCGTCGGCGCGCCGGGTGAAGAACACTTCCTGGTCGGCGACCGAATCGTGCCCGAGCAGATAGATGTTGAACGCCAGGCATTCGACGTCGTCGGCGTGGGCCAAGGGCAGCGGATCGACCGTGAGGCGTTGCGGCTGCTCGGATTTGAGCAGGAAGGGACGGCCCGGCGCGGCGGCGCGCAGCCCGGTGGCATCGTCCTCGCCCCAATACGTGGACGACAGCGTGCAGCTGTGATAGTTCTGCCAGACGATGGGCGACAGCCAGCTTTCGCCGTCCTCCTCGTCGTCACCGGGATCGCGTTCGGCGTTGTATGCCGCGGACCGCAGATGCAGATCGAACCACAGGCCGCCGGCCTGGTCCATGCGGCCGGTCCACGCGAATTCTTCGATCGCGTGCCCCTCCGGCCACGGATTTCCCGGGAAAACGATTCTCCCAGCCGGCGAAAAACACACCAGGTCGGTCCTTTCCATGCCGACACACCCTAGCGACCGAGGCCGACAAACTCGACATGCCAGATCCGGGAAGCCGCGTCCGGCCCGCTGCCGCCTCAGGCGTTGGCCGGCGCTTCCTCTTCCGGCCGGTCGGCGGGCGGCTCGTCCACCGTTCGTTTGGGCCCGGTGAACCACACGCGTGCCGATACGAGCCACCAGATGCCGATCGCGCCCACCACGCCGACCAAGGTGATCGGCGCGTAATTCACCGTGGTCCAGGTGAACTCGCGGTGCCATGGGTATCCGCGGGCGTCGGTGGGCAGGATGAACAGGAAACCGATCAGGGCGATCCAGATCAGCGCGACCACGCCGATCGGGCGGTACCACGACCCCAGCTGCCAGGGGCCGGTGCGGAATCGGGCCCCGTGACGCTGGCGCAGCAGGATCGGAATGCCATAGGCGATGTAGAGCCCGATCGTCGCGATCGAAGTGGCCGCGGCGTAGGCGGTCGGCGCGTTCGCCGCGGGCACCAGCATCGAGGGAATCAGCAGCACGAAGGCGAAGAACGAGATGAACAGCACCGCGTTCACCGGCACCTTCCGCGCGGACAGTCGCGCCCAGAGCCTCGAACCGGGCACCGCGCCGTCGCGGGCGAACGCGAACAGCATTCGGGAAGCCGAGGTCACCGAGGCGTAGCCGCAGAACAGTTGCGCTACCGCCGCGATGATCAGCAGCAGGCCCGACCAGAACCCGCTCAGCGAGTTCTCCAGGATATAGATCACGGGGTATCCGCTGTTCTTCTCCGGATCGAGCGCGTCGTCCAGATCAGGAATGGCGAAGGTCACCGCCATGATGAGCAGGTATCCGGCGATCGCCGAGACGATGATCGTGTTGATGATGCCTTTGGCCGCCATCCGGGACGCGTCGTGCGTTTCCTCCGACATGTGGGCGGACGCGTCGTAGCCGGTGAACGTGTACTGCGCGTGCAGCAGGCCGAGCAGGAAACTGAACGCGACCCCGCCGAATCCGATCGCGCTGTTGTCGACCGTCTCGGTGAAGACGAATTCGGCGCTCTGATGATGTCGCGCGCCGAATCCGAGCACGACCACGAAGATCGCCACGCCGCCGACGTGCCACCACGCGGACACGTTGTTGATCACCGCCGACAGGTGCGGCCCGATCGCGTTCAATACGGCGTGCAGCACCAGGATCGCGGCGAACACCAGGAAGATCGCGGTGCGGTCGGTGCCGATCTCGATTCCGACGACGTTCAGCACGACCGTGGTGAAGATCGCCGCGCCGTAATCGATCGCCGCGGTGACGGCGATCTGCCCGATCAGGTTGAACCATCCGGTGAACCAGCCCCACACCGGTCCGCCCAGTTCGGCGGCCCACCAGTACAGCCCGCCCGAGGTCGGGTAGGCGGAGGCCAATTCCGCCATGGCCAGGCCGACCAGCAGCACCATGACCGAGACCAGGGGCCATCCCCAAGCCATCGTGATCGGCCCTCCGTTGGCCAGGCCGATGCCGTAACTGGCCAGTCCACCGGTGAGGATGGACACGATGGTGAAGCTGATGGCGAAATTCGAGAATCCGGACCAGGATCTGGCGAGTTCCTGTTTGTAGCCCAGTTCGGCGAGCCGACGTTCGTCGTCGGAAGGGGGTCGAGTCTCGGTCATATCGTGCTCCCGGGTGAAAACGCTGCCCTCATACCGCGTTTGCCAGACGTTCAGTGTGAAGTACCGATCGGTCAACCGCACGGCAACCAGCGAATCCGTGGAACGACCGCCCCGGCGCCCGTGCGGCGGGCGCCGAACGTAGCGTAGGGCCATGAGCGAGCGACTGGTGGTCATCGGCGGTGACGCGACGGGGATGTCGGCAGCCTCGCAGGCGCGCCGGATGAAAGACGCGAGCGCGCTGGAGATCGTCGTGTTCGAACGCGGCCGGTTCGCCTCGTACTCGGCCTGCGGGATTCCCTACTGGGTCGGCGGGCATGTCGCCGAGCGGGACTCGCTCATCGCGCGCACACCGCAGGAGCACCGCTCCCGCGCCATCGATCTGCGCCTGCACACCGAGGTGACCGAGATCGACGTCGACGCGGCCCGGGTGCGCTACCACGACCGGGAATCCGGCGCACCGGCATGGCTGCCCTACGACCACCTGGTGATCGCCACCGGTGCCCGCCCGCTGCGCCCCTCCCTGCCCGGCATCGACGCCGACGGTGTGCACGGCGTGCAGACCCTCGACGACGGGCAGGCGTTGCTCGACACGCTGGAGCGGGCGGGCGGCCAGCGCGCCGTGGTCGTCGGCGCCGGTTACATCGGCGTGGAGATGGCCGAGGCCCTGATCCGGCGCGGCTACGACGTCACGATGGTCAACCGCAGCGCCGAACCGATGTCCACGCTCGATCCCGACATGGGCGCCTTGGTCCGCGACGCCATGTGCGGGATGGGCATCAAAGTGGTGGGCGACGCGGAGGTGTCCGAGATCCGGACCGGTGCCGACGGCCGAGTCGCCGCGGTGGTCACCGACACCGCAGAATACCCCGCGGACGTCGTGGTGCTCGGCATCGGCGTGCGCCCGGAGACCGACCTGGCACGCGCCGCCGGTCTGCCGCTCGGGCAGCACGGGGGGCTGCGGACCGATCCGGCCATGCGGGTGCGCGGGTACGAGAACGTTTGGGCTGGTGGCGATTGCGTGGAGGTGCTGGACCTGGTCTCCGGCCGCGAACGCCACATTCCGCTGGGCACGCACGCCAACAAGCACGGTCAGATCATCGGCGCGAACATCGGCGGCGGATACGCCGTCTTCCCCGGCGTGGTGGGCACCGCGGTCAGCAAGGTGTGCGAACTAGAGGTGGCCCGTACCGGTCTCCGCGAGAAGGACGCTCGGGCGGCGGGCCTGCAATACGTGACCGTCACCGTCGAATCCACCAACCGGGCGGGCTATTACCCGGACGCGGCGCCGATGACGGTGAAGATTCTCGCCGAGCGCTTCACCGGTCGCTTGCTCGGGACGCAGATCGTGGGACGCGAGGGCGCAGGCAAACGGGTGGACATCGCGGCGGTCGCGCTGACCGCCAGGATGACCGTCGAGCAGATGACGGTGCTCGATCTCGGCTACGCCCCGCCGTTCTCGCCGGTGTGGGACCCGGTTCTGGTGGCCGCGCGAAAGGCCGTCGGCGCGGTGCGCGGGCGCGGGTAGCCACGCTCAGGCGTCGAAGCGTTCGAGCAGGTCGGTCCTGCCGAACATGACGGCGGCGGCGCGGGCGGACGGGGTGCCCGCGTCAGGATCGGCGCCCGCAGCCAGGAGCTGACGCACGATCTCGGTCTCACCCTTGAACACCGCTCCCGCCAGCGGGGTCTGGCCCTTGTCGTTGGCGCGGTCCGGATCGGCCGACCGCTTCAGCAGTGCCGCCACCGCATCGGCGTGCCCGTGGTAGGCGGCGAGCATGAGTAGCGTGTCGCCCGCCTCGTTGGTGAGGTCGGCCGGCACGCCCGCGTCCACATAGGCGGCCAAGCTCGCGGTGTCGCCGCGTCGCGCGAAGTCGAACACCTTGGTGGCCAGCTCGAGCAGTTCCGGGTCGATCTCGTCAGCGCTCATCTGCTCACTCCTATCACGAGATGCGCGGGTCTCCCGAACTCAGCGCTTCGCGGCGGGCTTTACCAGCTGTTCCCGCACGATGCGCAGATCGGCGACGAACGCCTCGTAGGCCGCCGTCCGGTCGGGGGCGCGCAACACCGAGGAGGGGTGCACCGTGGCGATCACACGGAAGTCCGCTGTTTCGACGATCTCACCGCGGCGCTCGCTGACCTTGAACGACGGGCCGAGCACCGCCTGCGCGCCGATCGCGCCGAGACACACCACCAGACGCGGCCTGAGCAGGCCGAGTTCGGCGTCCAGCCACGCCGAGCAGGCGACCACCTCCGTGCGGCCCGGCTGCTTGTGAATGCGTCGCTTTCCGCGCTCCACGAACTTGAAGTGCTTCACCGCGTTGGTCACGTACACCGCGTCGCGGTCGATGCCGACCTCCGCGAGCGCTCGGTCCAGCAGCCGCCCCGCCGGACCGACGAAAGGCTCACCCACGACGTCCTCCTGATCGCCGGGCTGCTCGCCGATCAGCACCACGTCCGCGTCCGGGGGACCGGCGCCGAACACGGTCTGGGTGGCGTGGCGGTAGAGATCGCAGCCGTGGCAGTCACAGG
>NZ_BAFS01000145.1 GCF_000308415.1 Nocardia asiatica NBRC 100129
AATGTCGGCGCGTTCGCGGCGATCAGCCGTGGGATGACACCGATCTTCGTCGTCAACTGGATGACCGATCGGCGGTTGCACTTGGAAATGGACGGCGCGCACCCGATCGGGTCGGCGCACCATCAGAAGATCGTGGTGATCGATGACGCGCTCGCGTTCTGCGGTGGTATCGACATGACCGTCGATCGCTGGGACACCAGCGACCATCGCGACGACAACCATTACCGGACCGCGCCGAACGGCAACCGGTACGGACCGTGGCACGACGCGACCACCGCCGTGGACGGCGACGCGGCGAAGGCGATCGGCGAATTGGCCCGTGCCCGGTGGAAAGCGGCGACGGGACAGCAATTGGCGGCGGTCGGCGAGATCGCCGGTGACACGCCGTGGCCGCAGGGGTTGGAGCCGACGATGAGGTCGGTGGAGGTGGGTATCGCGCGGACTTTCCCCGAACTCGCCGACCGCGCCGAAGTCCGGGAGATCGAGGCGTTGTATCTGGCGGCGATCGCGCGCGCCAGGCGGTCGCTCTACATCGAGAGCCAGTACCTGGCCTCGCGCACCCTCGCCGAGGCGATCGCCGCGCGGCTGCGCGAGCCGGACGGTCCGGAGATCGTGCTGGTGCTGCCGCGTCACGCCGACGGGTGGCTCGAGCAGCAGGCGATGGACGGGGCTCGGCGCCGCTTGCTGCATCTGTTGTGGAAGGCCGATACCGGGAACCGGCTGGGCGTCTACTACCCCGTCGCCGAGGCCGGCGCGCCGGTCTACGTCCACGCCAAGGTGCTGGTGATGGACGATCGGCTGCTGCGGGTGGGGTCGTCGAACCTCAACAACCGTTCGATGGGCTTCGACACCGAATGCGATCTGGCCGTCGAGGTCACTCCCGCCACCTCGGACGGCGAACGGCTGCGCGACACCATCTCCGGTATCCGGCGGCAGCTGCTGTGCGAGCATCTCGGTGCCGACCCCGCGAGGTTCGACGCCACACTGGCCGAGACGTCGTCGCTGCTGCGCACCGTCGAGAGGTTGCGCGGCGACGGCCGCACGCTGGTGCGGTTCGAGCCGGAGACCGTCGAAGACGAGGAAAGCCCGCTCGCGGAGAACGAATTGATGGATCCCGAGCGCACGCCACCGAGCCCGTGGGACAACTTATCGCTGAGCCGGGGTATCCGCAGGTTGAAGACAGCGGTCGCGGTGCGCTGACCTCCGGCGCGAGCCGCGCGTGAGAGAGTGCTCGGATGACTGCGGTCATAACGCCAGGGGCGGGGCTGGTGGTGCTGTGCACGGTCATGGTCGTGAGCGCGGCGGTGGTGTACCGGGTCGCCGGGCTGGGGCGGATGTCGGTGGCGCCGCGCGCGGCCGTGCGGGGCGCGGCCCAGCTCACGGCCGTCGCGCTGATCCTGACCGCCGCGCTGGCGCAGCTGTGGTCGTCGTTGCTGGTGCTGGCGATCGCCGAGGCGGTCGCGTTCCAGGAAACCGCCGGTCACTACGTCATCGTCCGGGAATGAGCGCGGACGCCGCGCCGATTGGGCGCGCGGATACCGGGTAGGCCCCTGGCATGGAACTGTTGGTGATTCTCGCACTCGCGGTGCTGGTCGGCGCGGTGATCCTGTATCGCAAGAGGACCGGCAAGCGGCCCGGCGCACCCGAGGTACCAGGAAACGACGGCGAGTAGGAAGCGGCTATGAGCGCGATGGATCCCGATCCGGCGAAAACTCCCGATCTGGAACCCGGCGGTGGGGTGCCGCCCGGCTCCACTCCGCCCGACACGCCCCAGACCTCAGGGCTGTCGGCGCCGGAGCCGAGCACCCGACATCACTTTCCCGTGACCGGGGTGGTGGCGATGCTCATCGTGGCTGTGGTGATCCTGCTGTTCGTGGCCGCCGCGGTCGGCATCGTGGTGTCGATGCTGTGAGCCGCCACCGCGCGCGGTCGGCCGATCCATGGACCGGCCGACCGCGCGGGTCAGCGTGCCCGCATCCGTGCTCGCGACGTCACAGAATCGGCCTGCCGCCGGTGACCGCGATGCGGGCGCCGGAGATGTAGCTGCCGTCGTCGGAAGCCAGCAGGACATAGGTGGAGGCCAGTTCGGCGGGCTGACCGGCACGACCCAGCGGCGTGTCGTCACCGAATCGGCTGACCTTCTCCACGGGCATGGTGGCAGGGATCAACGGTGTCCAGATCGGGCCGGGCGCGACACTGTTGACCCGGATTCCGCGCTCGCCCAGCAATTGCGCGAGACTGGCGGAGAAGTTCGCGATGGCCGCCTTGGTCGCCGCGTACGGCGCCAGGGTGGGCGAGGGCATATCGGAGTTCACCGAGGAACTGCCGATGATCGACGAGCCGGCGGGCATGTGCGGCAGCGCCGCCTTCACCAGATAGAAGTAGGCGTTGATGTTCAGTTCGACGGTGTGCTCGAATTCCTCGTCGCTGATCTCCTCCAGGGTCTCGTGCGTCATCTGGAAGGCGGCGTTGCTGACCAGCACGTCGATCTTCCCGAATTCCCGCACCGCCCGATCGATCACGGCCCGGCAGTGCGCGGCGTCGGACAGGTCGCCCGGCACGAGCACCGCTTTGCGGCCCGCCGCCGTCACCAGGTCGGCGACTTCCTTCGCGTCCTCGTCCTCGTCGAGGTAGGAGATCAGCACGTCCGCGCCTTCGCGCGCGTAGGCGATCGCTACCGCCCGCCCGATGCCGCTGTCGGCGCCGGTGATGACGGCGGCCTTGCCGGTCAACTTGCCGGACCCGCGGTAGCTGTCCTCACCGCAGTCCGGCACCGGGGTCATCCTGGCCTGGACGCCGGGAACTTCTTGCTGCTGCTCGGGAAACCCCATGTCGGTCTCCTCCTTCTCCGCGTCGGGGTTACGGGTGGTTCACATGTCCTGTTTCTGGCGCCAGTCGCGCACCGCGTCGCGGGCCCGGTCGAACAGCGCCAATGGCGGCCCGGCCAGGATGTTCGCGGCCGCGGACTCCCCCGCGTGCGGGTGCGGGCGGGTGGGCGCCACGGCCTCGGCGGCGCGCACCGAGCCCGCCATTCGCCGCAGCTGATTGCTGGAGAACTGCGCGCGCAGCAAGGTGAACTCCTCGGTCTCCTCGTGCGCGGCGTGCTCGGCGACGGCGTCGGCGAACTTCGCGAGTTCGGCATCGAAATCGGGATGGTCCACCCCGAGGTCGTACAGGTCGGCCAGGGCGCGCTTGGCGGCGTTCTCCTCCTTCAGCCGCGGCTGCACGATGTCGGCGTCGGCGCCGAAGCGAGCCCGCCCGGCGACCGGATGCACCACCTCTTCCTCGGCGCTCTCGTGCACGGCCAGCAACCGCACCAGCTCGGTGAACAGATCCTGTTTCGCGCCGTCACCTGCCTTCAGTCGCGCCAGCAGCCCGAAGATCTCCTCGTGCTGGGCGGTCAGCAGTTCGACGACATCCTGATCGGTCATCGCACACTCGTTTCTGTCGCTACGGAATGAACTCCTGCACTTTGGTCTTCGCGCCCTGTGCGATGAGGTGCCACGCGTCCGGGTCGCCGCGCAGCACGGCTTCGGCGGTGTCCTTCATCTGATCCCAGGTCGCGTGCGGCGGGATCGGCGGCACGTCGGGGTCGCAGTGGACGTCGAGCACCACCGGGCCGTCGGCGTGCAAGGCGCTGTCCCAGGCCGGGCCGAGTTCCTCGGGTGTGCGCACGGTGATCCCGGTCAGGCCGGCGGTGCGCGCGAACTCGGCGTAGGAGACGTCGGGCAGGGTTTGCGATTGCTCGAATTTGGGTGCGCCGCCCATGGCGCGCAGCTCCCAGGTGACCTGGTTGAGGTCGTTGTTGTGGAACACGCACACGACCAGGCGCGGGTCGCTCCAGCGTGGGCGGTAGCGGGCGATGGTGAGCAGTTCGGCCAGGCCGTTCATCTGCATGGCGCCGTCGCCGACCAGCGCGATCGCCGGACGGTCCGGGTGGGCGAACTTGGCGCCGATGGCGTAGGGCACGCCGGGGCCCATGGTGGCCAGCGTGCCCGACAGCGACCCGCGCATCCGGCCGCGCATGCGCAGGCAGCGGGCGTACCAGTTGGTGGAGGACCCCGAATCCGCGGTGACGATGGCGTCCTCGGGGATGCGTTCGGACAGCTCCCAGACCACCCGCATGGGGTTGACCGGGTCGGCGTCCAGCAGGCATTGGCGTTCGATCGTCTGCCACCAGCGCGCGACGTTCTTCTCGATCCGTTCCCGCCAGGAACGGTCGTCCTTGCGCCGCACCAGCGGAATCAATTCGGCCAGCGTCGATCTCGCGTCGCCGACCAGGTTCACCTCGGTCGGGTACCGCATGCCGATCATGGTGCCGTCGATATCGATCTGCACCGCGCGCGCCTGTCCGAGTTCGGGCAGGAACTGGCTGTAGGGGAAGTTCGAGCCGACGATCAGCAGCGTGTCGCAGTCGCGCATGAGCTCGTAACTGGGCCTGCTGCCGAGCAATCCGATCGCGCCGGTGACGAACGGCAGATCGTCGGGCAGAACGTCCTTGCCCAGCAGCGCCTTCGCCACACCCGCGCCGGTGCGCTCGGCGAGCTCGACGACCTCGTCGGCGGCGGCGCGGGCGCCCTGCCCGATCAGGATCGCCACCTTCGATCCGGCGTCGAGCACCTCCGCCGCGTGCCGGATGTCCTCGTGGGCGGGAATCACTCGCGCCGAAGCCGTTCCGGGCGGGCTCGAGGGCACCTGCTTGAACGCGTGCTCCGGCGGCCGGTACTGCTCTTCTTGCAGATCCGACGGCAGGATCACCGCGGTCGGGGCGCGGCGCGCGGCCGCGATCCGGAAGGCGCGGTCCAGCGCGTTGGGCAGCTGGCTGGCCACGTTCACCTCCACCAGGTAGTCCGAGGCGACGTCCTTGAACAGGTTCTGCAGGTCGACTTCCTGCTGGTAGCTGCCGCCCATCGCGCTGCGGGCGGTCTGCCCGACGATCGCCACCACCGGAACGTGGTCGAGTTTCGCGTCGTACAAGCCGTTGAGCAGATGGATCGCCCCCGGCCCCGAGGTCGCGGTGCACACGCCCACCTTGCCGCTGAACTTGGCGTATCCGGTGGCCTGGAACGCCGACATCTCCTCGTGGCGGGCTTGGATGAACGCCGGTTTGTCGTCGGCGCGGCCGAAAGCGGCGATCAGACCGTTGATCCCGTCGCCGGGATAGCCGAAAACCTGCTCGACGCCCCATTCCCGCAAGCGTTGCACCACGTAGTCGCCGACCTGTCGAGCCATCGGGTTCCTCCTGTCCATGTGCCGGTGGCAGGGTCCGTCGCCGGGCGGGTACCCGGGCGTCGCGGCCCCAATCAGCGGGTGGCCGGTTCCTGGGCGGCGTCCGGCTTGTACAGCAGTCCGGGAAGCAGCGCCGCGGCGGCGGTGGCGGTCACCGAGCACGTGGTCGCGATGCCCCACCCCACCGGATCCAGCGGGCGGCAACCGAAGTAGGTGCACAGCCCCGGCGTCATCACCACCGCGCCGAGTACCGCGCCACTGGCGGCGGTGGTGATCCACACCAGCGGGCTGCGGTAGCCGGAGACCAGCGTCTGCCCCAGCTGGGTACCGATGAGCGCGACCAGGCCGATGGTTGCGGCGCGGCGTTGCGTGCCGGTCACGCGACCGAGGGTCCACGCGACCGACGCGCTGGTGGCGGTGGCGACGCCACGGACGCCGAGAGTGCGCAGCAGGTCGGTGCCCAGGTGCGCGCGCGGCAGGTCGGCGAGCCGTTCGGCCGCCCGCCGCGCCTGGGATCGCGGATCGTCGGCGTCGTCGGGGTCGACCGCGTCCGCGTCCCGCGCCAGCGCCAGCGCCATCGCCGGGAACATGTCGGTGAGCATGTTGACCAGCAGGAACTGCCGGGTGCCCAGCGGCGCCTGTCCGCTGACGGCGGTGCCGTACAGCGTGAACGCCACCTCGCCCGCGTTGCCGCCGACCAGGACGCCGACCGCGTCGGTGACCCGCTGCCACATGCCGCGTCCTTCGACGAGGGCGTGCAGCAGCACCAGCGGGTCGGGACGGGTCAGCACCATGTCGGCGGCATTGCGGGCGGCGACCGAACCCTGTGCGGCCAAACCGATTCCGACGTCGGCGGTGCGGATCGCGGCCGCGTCGTTGCTGCCGTCGCCGGTCATGCCGACGACGTGACCGGCGCGGCGCAGCGCCGCCACGATGCGCACCTTCTGTTCCGGAGCGACGCGGGCGAAGACCGTGCCGTGTTCGATCAGCTCCGCCTGGGCGGTCTCGTCCAGACCGTCCAGATCCGCGCCGGTCACCACCTGCCCCGCCTCGATGCCGAGTTGGCGGGCCACCGCCGCCGCGGTCACCGGGTGGTCGCCGGTGATCATGCGCACACTGATGCCGTTGCGCTGCAACGCGGTCACCAGCGGCAACGTCTGCGGGCGCGGGGCGTCGGCGAGACCGATGAAACCGAGCAGGGTGAGTTCCTCCACCGCCGCCTCGACGTCGTCGGGTTCGGCGGGCAGGTCACGCCGGGCCACCACCAGGACCCGCAGGCCCTGCTGGGCGAGATCGCGGACGGCCTTTTCGGCGCGCTCGCGCACCCGCTCGTCCAACGGGTGATCGGTGTCGTCCGACCGCACTTTGGTGCAGCGCGACAGCACGACCTCGGGCGCGCCCTTCACGATCAGCCGCAGCTTGTGGGCGGTGTGCCCGAGCGTGGCGGCGTAGCCGCGGTTGGATTCGAAGGGGATCTCCTCGATCGGATCCCAACGGCGGACGTCGTCGCCGAGCGCCTCGTCCGCGGCATCCAGCACCGCACGGTCGGTGGCGTGCACGATCGGGCCCTCGGCCGGGTCGGGGCAGGCGCGCGCCGCGGCCCGCAGCAGCCGGCGAGCGTCCTCGGAGTCGGTGTCCGGGGCCCACTGGGCGTCCAGGTCGGCGACCGTGGTCAGCCGCAACCGCCCTTCGGTGAGGGTGCCGGTCTTGTCGAAGCACAGGGTGTCCACGCGGCCCAGCGCCTCGACGGTGCGGCTGGCGCGCACCAGCACGCCGTGCCGGGAGAGCCTGCGGGCGGCGGCGAGCTGAGCGACGGTGGCCACCAGTGGCAGTCCCTCGGGCACCGCCGCGACCGCAACCGCCACGCCGTCGGCGATGGCGGTGCGCAGCGGCCTGCCGCGCAGCATTCCCAGCCCGGTCACGACACCGCCGCCGGTCAAGGTCAGCGGCAGGGCACGGTCGGTCAAGCGGCGCAGCTGCGCCTGCACGCCGCCTTTTTCCGGCGGGATCGCCCCGGCGGCGGCGCGGCCCGCTTGGGTGTCGGAGCCGACCGCCACGACGACCGCGCGGCCGGTTCCGTTGACCACGGTGCTGCCGTCGAAGACCATGCAGGCGCGGTCGGCCACCGCCGCGCCCGGCGTCGCGGGCACGTGCTTGTCGACGGTGATCGACTCGCCGGTGAGCCCGGATTCGTCCATCTCCAGGTCGTCGGCGCGCAGCAGTCGCGCGTCGGCGGGAACCACGTCGCCGGCGCGCAGCACGATCACGTCGCCGAGCGCCAGCAGGTTCGCGGGCACCTGGCGTTCGTCCGGTTCGCTCGCGTCCAGTTCGGTGCGATCGATCACCCGGGCGGTGAGCTGTTCGCGCTCGAACAAACGATGCAGCGCGTCTTCGGCGCGCTGGCGCTGCCACGCGGAGACCAGCGCGTTGACCGCGAGCACCGACGACAGCAGCACCGCGTCCGACGGCGCGCCGAGCACGGCGGTGGCGACCGCGCCGACCCCGAGGATCGGAGTCAGCGGATCGGACAGTTCGCGGCGCAACTGTCCGGCGAACGACGCCGCCGAGGCGACCACGCTCACGCCGGGGATGCGGGCCGCGGCACCGGGCTGGGCGCGCTCGTCCGGCGCGACAGGCTCGGGCAACCGGCTGAGCACCTCGTCGGGCTCCAAGGCGTGCCAGGGCAGCAGCGGGGCGAGCGTGGCCGGCGGTTGCGTGCGCGCCGAACGCCATCCGGTGTAGGCGCCGCTGAGCAGGCCGGTGTAGTGGGCGGCGGTCATGGGCGAGGACCTGCCCGCGCTGCCCGGGGCGACGGCCAGCAGCAGTCCGCCCAGCGCGGCCGCCGACAGGGCCAGCGAGCGGCCGCGTTCACTGACCTGACGGGCCGGGCCCACGGTGGCCAGTACCCGCAGCGCCTGCTCGAGATCGCGGCAGACCGCGTCGGCGGTCCATGGCATCTGCAGTGCGTTGTTCTCGCGGGTGGCCAGTCCGATGGCCACGTCGGCGAACGCCAGTGCCCGGTGCGCGCGGGGACTCAGCACGGCCACGACGTGACCGTCTTGCTGCAACGTGCGGACCAGCTTGCTCATCGAGCGCGCCGGAGAGACGAATTCGTCGGCCAGCGAGCGCAACTCGGCGGCGTCCTCCCCCGCGACGAGGGTGACGCGCAGGCCCGCGCTGCGGGCGCGGCCCAGCACGGCGTGGGCGCGCCGGTCGAGTTCCCGTCCGACCAGCACCCGCCCCACCGGTGTGCCGTTGTCGTGGAGTTCCCGCCACACCGGGCGGCGCGTCCCGCCCTGGTCGGCCTTTCCCGTCGTCGGGTGCACCAGCCGCCGGTGGCCGCCGGAAACCGGGGCGAGACCGCTGGCCCGCGAGTCGTCCTCGGCGTCCTCGGCGGTCTCCTGCTCCCACAGCAGTCGCTGGCTCACGCTCCACACCCGCGCGACCGACCATTCGGCATCGATGGTTTCGGCGTCGAGCACCGTCCGGCGTGTGGTGAGCAGCGACTCTCCGTCGACGACCAGCGCCGACAATCGGTCCAGCCGCCGCCAGACCCGCGGGTGGATCGTCAGCACCCCCGCCCGGCCCAGCACCGTCGAGACGATGGCGCCGTAGGCTTCCCGGCTGGCCCGTGCCGCCTTGGGCGCGCCGAGTTCCAGCGCGTCGGCCGCGCCCAGCAGGCCACGACCGCCCAGGATCGAGGTGACCGCGCCCGCGAGCGCGCCCGCGGCCGTTTCGTCGGCGACGCGTTCGATAGGCCCCTGCGGCATGTCCACCACGCGGGCCGGCGGCGACAGCGGTTCGCACACTTCCGCGGGACGCCGGTCGATCTCGGCCTCCCAGATGCGCCACTGCGCGTATCTGGTCAGCGACTCGGTCAGCGTGAAACTGCGGTGCACCGCGTCGACCAGCAGGTTCGCCGTCCCCGCCGCGGCGCTGTTGCCGAGGGCGTTGCCGATGGCGTTGGCCGTGGTCAGTACCAGGTCCGTGCGTGGGCGGCCGAGCTGTTCCTCCAGCCGTTTGCGCAGGCGGGGCTGGGTGTCGACGAAGGCGGCGGCCGCGCGCAGCACCCGGGCGGGCGCGCGCAGCGGCAGCACCGCGCTCACCGTGGACAGGCCGATCGCGCACACGTCGCCCGCGACCTGGATTCCGGCCGCCAGCAACGGTTCCCGATCGCCGGGATGCTCGCAGCCGCGGCTCCAGTCCAGGTCGCCGACGGCGGTGTCGGCCTCGACGGACTCGATCGCCGCGACCAGGGCGGGCAGGTCGGCCGCACCGTGCGTGAGCGCGGCGACGACGCGACCGGTCACCGCGTTGACCCGCCACCAGCGCACGTCGCGGCGAGTGTCCAGGGTTCGGTGCAGCGCTCGAGTGACGGCTTCGCTCTTGCCGGAGTCCAAGCCCCTGACCTCGACCGTGGCGCGGTCCTCGTAGAGGGCGACCCGGCGGCGCGACCGCAGCGCGTGCGGATCGACCAGCGCGGCCAATTCGTCGCGCAACTCCTCGTCGCGGCGCAGGTTCAACAGCGACGCACCCGCTCGCGCACCCGCCGCCACCACCTGCACCGGCGCCTGTGCCGCTTTGGTTCCCAGGTCGACGGCCTTCTCCACACCCGCACGGGCCATCTCCGCCGCGACGGAGGTCGGCGCCTCGAGCCACCACGGCGAGACGACTCCGCGTAGTAAAAAGCTCATACCCGGCGAGCTACCCAGGCACGGACAGAGCAAACCGGACCCGCCGCGGTCGCGGACGACCGCGGCTGGGTCCGGTGCAGACCCGCTGCGCCGGTCAGTGGGCGGTCGGGTCGAGGACGATCTTCACCGCACCGTCGGTTTTCTGCTGGAACATGGCGTAGGCCCGCGCGGCGTCGGTCAGCGGAAGGCGGTGGGTGGCGAAGGTCTCCACACCGAGCGGATCGCCGTCGCTCAGCAGCGGCATGATGTCCTCGACCCACCGTTTGACGTTGGCCTGTCCCATCCGCACCTGGATCTGCTTGTCGAACAGCACCCGCATCGGCAGCGGGTCGAGCATGCCGCCGTAGACGCCGATCAGCGAGATCGTGCCGCCGCGGCGGACGATGTCGATCGCGGAGTGCAGTGCCGCGAGCCGATCGATGCCCGCGGTGTCCATCACCTTCTGCGCCACGACATCCGGCAGCAACGCCGCCGAGCGCTGCGCCATCGAGGCGAGCGGTGAGCCGTGGGCCTCCATCCCGACCGCGTCGATGACCGAGTCGGTGCCCCGGCCGTCGGTCCAGCCGCGGACGATGTCGCCGACCGGCTCGTCGACCGACTCCAGGTCGATCACCTCGACGCCGCGTTCGGCCGCGCGCGCCAGCCGCTCGGGCACCCGGTCGACGCCGATCACGCGATAGCCGCGATGTGCCGCGACCCGGCAGGCCATGTCCCCGATCGGTCCGAGACCGAGCACGGTCACCGATCCGCCCTCGGGCACCGCGGCGTATTCCACCGCCTGCCATGCGGTGGGCAGTACGTCGGACAGGTACAGGAATCGCGAGTCGGGCGGTCCGTCGGGTACTCCGACGTGGGTGAAGTCCGCGTGCGGCACGCGCAGATACTCCGCTTGGCCGCCGGGCACCTGGCCGTAGAGCTTGGAATAGCCGAACAGCGCCGCGCCGCAACCGTATTTGCGGACCTGGGTGGTCTCGCACTGGGTGGGCAGACCGGTCCGGCACATGAAGCAGTCGCCGCAGCTGATCTGGAACGGGATCACGACGCGGTCGCCGGGCGCCAGCCGGGTGACGGCCGAACCGGTCTCGACCACCCGTCCCATCGGTTCGTGGCCGAGCACGTCGCCGCTGCTCATGTACGCACCGAGCAGTTCGTACAGGTGCAGATCGGATCCGCAGATGCCGCTGGAGGTGACCTCGATGATCGCGTCGGTCGGCGCCTCGATCCGCGGGTCCGGCACCGTCTCCACGGCCACTTTGCGTCGTCCTTGCCAGGTCACTGCCTTCATCCGGGCGCTCCTCCGGTCGGGGTCGGTACTTTCCCCGTGCTACCCGGGCACCCCTGCCCGAAACTTCGCCCGGTTTGCCCCACCGGCGGCAGGGTAGGCGGAAGCCGTGGACCATACACGAGCTCCTCTGCTGGAAGCGCTTGCCGACTATCACCGGCTGGGCCGGTACGGCTTCACGCCCCCCGGGCATCGCCAGGGACGCGGAACCGACGAACGCGTGCTGAACGTGATCGGCCGGGACGCCTTCGCCTCCGACGTGCTGGCCGTCGCGGGCCTGGACGACCGGCTCGCGCGCGGCGGCTACCTCACCCGCGCCGAGGCGCTGATGGCCGACGCGGTGCGCGCGGAATCCGCGTTCTTCTCCACCTGCGGCAGTTCCCTCTCGGTGAAGGCGGCCATGATGGCGGTCGCGGGCGGTCACGACGGCGGCCTGCTCGTCCCGCGCGACAGCCACAAGTCGATCGTGGCCGGACTGATCTTCTCCGGCGTGCAGCCGCACTGGATCACGCCTCGATGGGACGCCGAGCACCATCTCTCGCACCCGCCCTCACCCCAGCAGGTGCGCCAGGCGTGGGAGCAGCACCCCGACGCCGCGGGCGCGCTGATCGTGAGCCCGAGCCCCTACGGCACCTGCGCGGACATCTCCGCCATCGCCGACGTCTGCCACGAGCGCGGCAAGCCGCTCATCGTCGACGAGGCCTGGGGCGCGCATCTGCCGTTCCACGAGGACCTGCCGACCTGGGCGATGGACGCGGGCGCGGACGTCTGCGTGGTCAGCGTGCACAAAATGGGCGCCGGCTTCGAACAGGGCTCGGTGTTCCACCTGCAAGGCGATCTCATCGATCCGATCCGGCTCAGCGAATGCGCCGACCTGCTGATGACCACCAGCCCGAACGTGCTGGTCTACGCCGCGCTCGACGGCTGGCGCCGGCAGATGGTCGAGCAGGGGCACGAACTGCTCGGCGCGGCGCTGCGCGTGGCCCAGCAGGCCAGGCGGCAACTGGCCGAGATCCCCGGCATCGTGGTGCTGGAGGACGAACTGCTCGGCACCGAAGCCTCGCACGACCTCGACCGGCTCCAGGTGCTGATGGATGTGTCCGGCACCGGGGCCAGTGGCTATCAGGCCGCGGACTGGCTGCGCGAGCACCGGCGCCTGGACGTGGGCCTCAGCGATCACCGCCGCGTGCTCGCCACGCTGTCGCTGGCGGACGACAAGGACACCATCGACACTTTGGTCGACGGCGTCGCGGCGTGGCGCGACCAGCTGACCGATCCCCGCCCGCCCCGCATCCATCTGCCCGCGCCGCGAGACCTGCAGTTGGACACCGTGATGCTGCCGCGCGACGCGTTCTTCGGCCCGGTCGAGGCGGTGGACGCGCGCGAGGCCGTGGGACGCGTTGCCGCCGAGCAGCTCACCCCGTACCCGCCGGGCATACCGGTGGTGGTGCCCGGCGAACGGATCGACGCGGCGGTCGTCGACTACCTGCGCACCGGACTCGACGCGGGAATGAACGTGCCCGACGCCACCGATCCCGAGCTGCGCACGATCCGTGTCGTGGCCCGAGCATGAACCGAATCACGCTGTGAACAAGGAGTTGTCCGATATGGCCGCACCGACCGCCCTCGCCCTCGTATGCACGCTGAAGAAGTCACCCGCCGAATCCAGCAGCGACCTCATCGCCCGCCAGGTGCTCGACGAGCTCGACCGGCACGGCGTGCGAGGCACGGTGCTGCGCGTGGTCGACTACGACGTGCTGCCCGGGGTCACCGCCGACGAGGGCCTCGGCGACCAGTGGCCGTCGATTCGTGAGCGGATCGCGGCGGCCGACATCCTTCTGGTCTCCACGCCCACCTGGGTCGGGCACATGTCCTCGGTGGCGCAACGGGTGCTGGAACGGCTGGACGCCGAACTGTCCGAAACCGACGACGAGGGCAGGCCCGCGATGGTCGGCAAGGTGGCCACGGTCGCGGTGGTCGGCAACGAGGACGGCGCCCACAAGATCGTCGCCGACCTGTATCAGGGGCTCAACGACATCGGCTTCACCATTCCCGCGCAAGGGTGCACGTACTGGAACGACCAGGCCATGGGCGGTACCGACTATCAGGACCTCGACTCGGTGCCCAAAGCGGTGGCCTCGGCCACCGCGGCGCTGGCCAGGAACGCCGCCCACGTGGCGAGGGTGCTGGGCGCCCAGCAGTATCCGCCGGCCGGGTGAGTCCCGCGACCGCGCCCTCCCGCCGGTGACCGGCGGGAGGGCGCGCCGATCAGGCCAGCACCGCGTCGACCGTCTTCTTCAGCGCCGAGGGCTGGGCGGGCGAGGTCGGCGCCTTCTTCCTGAGTTCTTGCAGCCGCGCCCCGATGTCCTGAAGTTGTTTGCGGCCCAGTCGCTCTCGCACTTTCGGGAACCAGTCGCTTTCTTCCTCATCGATGTGGTGGTCGACGCTCTCGATCAGCACGGTGGTCTTGGCGGTGAAGTGCTCGTCGTCGGGCTTCATCGTCGCCAGCTCGGTGACCAGCACATCGGCGACATGATGCTCCTCGTAGGACTCCAGGATGTCGTCCTCGAGTTCGGGAACGAGTTTGCGCACCTCGGGGTACATGCACTCGTTCTCCAGGTAGGTGTGCACGGTGAGCGCCTCGATGATCTTGTTCACCACTTTCCCCTTGGTCTCGACGGCGTTCTCATCCGCCTTCTCGAACTCGCGGAACAGCTTCCGTATCACCTTGTGATCCTCGCGCAGCAGCACGATCGCATCGGTCGTCATCGCTATCTCCCTTGCTTCGGATGCCGGTCTTTTGCCGACATTCCCGGCGCTTCGCCGCCGAAACCCCGCGCCTGCCGTGCGGCCGGGCCCGCACCGGGCCGTAGGGTGGGCCCCGGACAGCACAGGAAGGACGCAGATGCCACACGCGGATGAGTACGCACACGAACTGGCAGAATTGGCGCGACGGTCGGAGATCACCGTGGCGGTCGCCGAATCGCTGACCTCCGGCCGGCTGTCGGCCACGCTCGGCGCGGCGCCGGACTCGTCCGAATGGTTCCGCGGCGGCCTGGTGGCCTACAGCTCCGAGGTCAAACGCACCGTACTCGGGGTGCCCGACGTGCCGGTGGTGTCGCGGCCGGCGGCCGAAGCGATGGCCACCGGCGTCCGCGACCTGCTGAAAGCTGTTGTCTCCGTCGCGGTCACCGGTGCCGGCGGCCCCGATCCGCAGGACGGTCAACCGCCGGGCTCGGTCTGGTTCGCCATCGCCACCGACCACGAGGTCCGCGCCTGGCATCGTCAGTTCGACGGCGATCCCGCCGACGTGGTCGCCCAGACCGTCGCCTGCGCGGCCGAGTCGCTGCTGGACACCGTCCGCGCGCTGCGCTCGGATCGTTGGCCCGCGTGAGCGGCGTTCACGCCGAACGGCGGTGCTTGCGGTGGCTGGTGTCGCAGAACGGGTAGTTCTTCGAGCGCCGGCACAGGCACAACGCCACCATGAACCGGTCGCAGCGGATCGTCCGGCCGTCCGCGGTCACCACCTCCACCGGGCCCTCGATCAAGGCGGGGCCGTCGGCGGTGAGCGTCACGCGGCGCCGCTGCTCATTGCCGGATGTGGTCGGCACGGATCACCACCAGATCTTCCATTCGCTGGCCGGGCTGGATGAGCCCGGCCGACTCCATCCACTGCGCGCGGCGGCGCAGCACCGGCCCGAACGGCACGGTCGCCCGTGCGACGATGGCGGCCTTCAAGCCTCGATCGCGCAATTGGTCCAGCGTCGCATCGGGATCGGCCAGCGTCGAATGCACGATCAACGCGACCCCCCGCGGTTTCAGCAGGGTGGGCAGCGCCGCGCACAACTGGTCGAGTATCGCCCTGCCGCTGGTACCGGCGTCCCAGGCCCGGGCGATGCCACGGGTGTCGGTGCCCTCGGGAGCGGGGACATAGGGGGGGTTGGCCAGCACCAGGTCGAACTCGCGCCCGCCGAGCACCGCGCCGAAATCCCCGCGCAGCACCTCGGCGCCGATGCCGCGCAATCGGCAGTTCAACCAGGCGGACACCACCGCGGATCGGGACACGTCCACCGCGGTCACCCGCGCCGCTCCCGTGCGCGCGGCGGCCACGGCCAAGGCGCCGGTGCCCGTGCACACGTCCAGCGCGTGGCCGCCGCGCGGGACGCCCGCCTCGGAAAGAGCGCGCACGAGCAACCAGGTGTCCAGCTGCGGCGGATAGACGCCGGGGGGTCGAATCAACATCACTTGTCGCGAATAGCCCGCTGGACGCGGCCTAATCGCCCCTGCCGACCGGTTCGCCGCCCGATTGCCGCAACGAGCTGCGATCCGCGCGCCAGGATGCCAGCACATGATCAGCGAATCGGTCCTCGAGCACGTTCGTCACCTGGATGCCGAAGACCACCGATTCGGTCAGCCCGGGTTCGCGCCGCAGCAGGTCGCCGATCACGCCCGTACGCATGATCTGCTCGTGCACGGCATCGGCTTCGACGTGCTCGCGATAGAACAGCACGCACGCCGGATCGGCGTCCAAACGCCGCAACGCCTCCACCATGCGCTGCGCACCGGGCGGCGAGGTGATCTCCACCGTGGCGAAATGGCCCACCAGCGCCCCGCGCCACGACCGGTGCAGACCGAACAGCGACATCATGTTCACCAGCGCCAGCATCGGCGCGGGCACCACGTCCAGATAGTGCAGGTACGCCGGATCCAGCCCTGCGCCGGCCAGCAGATCGGCGTACAGCTGCGCGTGCACGCGTTCGCCGCGTCCGCCGCCGAACTCGTCGAACTCCACCGCCACCAGCGAAGCCTTGGCCTGACCGCGCAATCGCGGAATCACCCAGGCGTAGGGGTCGGCCTCTTTGTGGTGGTAGATCGAACGATGCACGAAGTATTCGCGCATCTGCCACCACTCGCCCTCGTCGCGCAGGAACCGGCTGGGTCCGGCCGGGTCGGCGGGGGTGACCAGTAACTGGTCGAGTTCGGCGTCCAGATCCGCGCCGCCCGCCACGTCCTCGCGCAGCGCCGCCAGGAACCGCTGCTCCAGCGCCGCGCGCAGCCCGAGCAGGCCCGGGTCCCATTCCCATCCCTCGTCCACCGCCGCGAAGCCGTGATAGTGCAGCTCGTAGCAGGTGTGCAGGGCCAAGTGCAGATCCTCGCCGTAGGGGTCGAGCGGACCCGGCCGCGGTACCGAACCACCCGGTTCGCCGCGCAGCAACTCCACGATCGCCTCGGACAGCTCGCCGCGGGGCTGGGGCAGTTCGATCGTCTGGGCGTCTGTCATGACCGTCATAGGGGTCGCTTACCCCGGTCCGCCGCCGTTATCGCGGCTCGGCGCGGAAAGAATGGGACGAACCTCCCGCGCCGCCGCCGGGGCAGCCGGGGAGGTTCGCCCGGAATTAACCGTTCGCCTTCTTGTACGCCTCGACGACCTCGGCCGAGATCCGGCCGCGCGCCGAGACGTCGATGCCGTTTTTGCGCGCCCATTCCCGGATGACCGTGGCCTGCTCGCGATCGTTCGCCGAACGCAGGACACCGCCGCGCCCGCGCCGGGTACGACCGACTTTGCGGGCGTACGGAACCCACTGGTCGAAGAATCCGCGCAACTGACCGGCATTGTCCGCCGACAAGTCCATCTCGTAGGCCACGCCGTCCACGGCGAAAGATACGGTTTCCTCGGCCTGAGACTTGCCGTCGTAGTCATCGACCAGAGTCACGACGACCTTGCGTGCCATAGAGATAATCCCTTCGCGGTTACCGAGCGCGTGCAGTCGAAAAAACAATCCAGCCAGTAGATAACAGATCAGTTCCACCCCGCGAACAGCGGGGTCCCCTGCCGCGGCGTACAGCGTGCGGCGAACGGCACACCGCCGGTGACCGTGGAGCCTCACACATATTGCACGCGCACCCCGCGAACCAGCAAACCGCACGTCGCGTGACGCCGCGCCGGTACCGCGGCGGCGGCGCCCCACGACTCGACGCACCGGAGAGGAACCCGGACCTCGATTCGCTGTTGTCGCCGACGCCATTTCGCCGCGCCATCGGTGCGGCGACGTCATTGGTCCGAATTCCCGCCGCGGCGGACGGTTCGCGGCGCACTCTGTCCGATCACCGGCTCCGGTGCGGCCTTCGCCGGCAACGAATCGACGCCATTCCCGCGCCCGGCGTTTCCTTTTCACCGGGGTCGGGCTCGCCGTCGATATACCTGACGCTCGGTTCGCCGGTCAATATGACAATCCTGAGAATTCGGCGGCGCACCGCGACAACCGCTCCGCACACCACCCCGTGGGCGAGCCACACGGTCGGCGCTTTCCGCAGCGGCGCGGGCGCGGTCATCGATCCGTTCGCGGCCGAGGGATCGCGCGCGCAGTGCCTCGCGCGCGTCGCGGCGGACCGGACCTCCGGCTCGGCGGCGACCTCCTCCGACAGCCTCCGGCGAACTGCTCGGGCCGGTCCCCGCAGCTCGGGCATCGGCCCCGCCTCTCGGCTGGGGGCCGGTCCCGCCGACACGACCACGATGGCGTAACCGCAAGCGCGCCGACGCATTCCGCGCGTCGCACCGGAGAGGACGCCACCTCCCACAGCTGAGAAGACGACGGCGCGAGCGCCGTTTTAGTCTGGACGACGCTCGGTCCAGCCGGAATACTGGCGTGCGCCGGTTTCGCCGGAGTCGGCCATGCCGGGAAGGGCGCATTCGGTCGGCTCACCGTTGGAAAGAAGGGACACCATCTCCGATTCTGCAGACAGGCAGTCGGCCCGTTGAGAACGGCGGGGGGCCGAGTACCGTTCCGAACTCTGTCGAGCGAGTGGGGCATCCGCGCGACGCGGACCCCGGCAACGATTCAGATGTCGGCCGATTCGCGGAATTCGGCCAGACGAGCCCAGTGCACGAGCGGAAGTCGATAGTATGCGTGTGGCCTTGTTGCCCGCAGGTACCAGGGGCGATCATCAACCGTATCTCGCGTTGGCGGACGAGTTCCGCGCCCGCGGGCACGAGGTGGAAATCACCGCCACCCGCAATCAGGCGCACATCGTGCGCAATGCGGACTTCGAACCCCACGTGATTCCCTTCGACGCCGCGGAATTGCTCGAGACGCCCGCGGCCAGGCAGGCGCTGGCCTCCGGCAGAACGCTGCCGTTCATTCGGATCATGCTCGACACGGTGAAGATCATCGAGGGTGGTCGCGGGACGGCGATGCACGAGGTGCTCGCGAAAGCCTGCGCGGGCGCGGATGTCGTGGTCGCCTGCGCGTCGACGCTGCCGTGGGCGATGGAGTTCCGGGAGAAGACCGGTACGCCGGTGATCGGCTGCCTGCCCTACCCGCTGGAGCGCACCGACGAGTTCCCGTCGTCGTTCATGGCGAAGAACATGACGTCGTCCCGAATTCTCTCCCGCGCGACTTATAGCTTGTTCGAATTGTCCTATACGTTCCTGTATCGCAAGGTCGATCGCCAATTGCGCCGGCAGATGGGGCTGGCGGGCAAGCCGCGCAATCCTTTCCGGCGGCTCCGGGACGAGGGAATCCCCCTGGTTCACATGGTGAGCCCGGTGCTGTTGCCGAAGCCGCGCGATTGGCCCGAACGCGCGACCGTCGTCGGCGCCCCCATCCTGCCGCAGCGGCTGCGGGACGCCTGGGGCGAGGCGGTCATCGACCCGGAACTCGACGCCTGGCTCGACGAAGGCGAACCACCGATCTACTTCTGCATGACCGGAATGCCCGTCGTCGATCCGGTGGAATGCCGCGAGATGATCGCCACGGTCTGCGCGCGGCTGGGCGCGCGGGCCCTCGTCACGGTGAAAGGCGACGGCTTCCCGAAGGGATTCAGCGCCGACCGCGCGCTGCTGGTCATCGATTCGTTCGACTACGACCGCGTGCTGCCGCGCTGCCGCGCGGTGGTGCACCACGGCGGCAGCGGGAACACACACGACGTGGTGCGCGCGGGGATTCCCGCCGTGGTGATCCCGGTGCACAGCGACCAGTTCTTCTACGGCTGGCGCATCGCAGCGCTCGGTATCGGAGCCACCTTCCCGTATCGCCGGATCACTCCCGATCGGCTGCATCAGGCGCTTGCTCGGGCGCTCACACCGCAGGCGCGGCAGCGAGCCGAGGAGATCGGCCGCACGGTCGCGGCGGAGAACGGCGTGCTCGCCGCCGTCGACGCCGTCGAGAAACTCGCCGCCGCGACCACCCGACCATGAGATGCCGGTCGGCGTCCGCGCGCTGTCGCGGCGTCTTCCGCTGAGCGCACGACCCCCGTGACAGTCGAGTTCCGAAGGTTGTACCGCATGACCGATTACCGTTCCTTCGTCGATGTGCTGCTCACCCGTGGCGAGACGCCGGACGCGGGGACCGCTTACCGATTCCTGCGGACCGGTGACGCGGACGGCCCCGTCGACGAGATCACCTACGCCGCCGTGTCGCAGCGCGCGCGGGCGATCGGCGCCGCGTTGCAGGACGGCGGCGTGCGCCGCGCTCTGCTGCTGTATCCGTCCGGATTGGATTTCATCGCAGGGTTCTTCGGCTGTCTGGCCGCCGATGTCGTCGCCGTGCCCGCACCGCTGCCGCAGCTGGACGCCCGGTCGCTGCGGCGGCTGCGGCACATGGTCACCGACGCCGGTGTCGACGCGGTGCTGACCACCGGGCAGGTCCGCGCCGAGGCGAGCGCGGCACTCGAGCAACTGCCGGAACTGGCCGCGCTGAGCTGGTTGGCGACCGACGAGATCCCCGACGAGGCGGCCGCGTCGTGGCGCAGGCCCGCCATCGGCCCCGATTCGGTGGCCTTCCTCCAATACACCTCGGGCTCGACCAGCGCGCCGCGCGGCGTCGTGGTCACCCATGCGAACCTGCTGCACAACGAGCGGGCCATCGCCTCGGCCCTGGGCCACACGCCGGAGCTGCTGGATTCGCTCACCGGCGCGCTGTTCGTCAGCTGGCTGCCGATGTATCACGACATGGGGCTCATCGCGCCGGTGTTGCAGACGATGTTCGTCGGCGCGAACGCGGTGTTGCTGTCGCCTCAGCATTTCCTGCAGCGTCCCGAGCGCTGGCCGCAGGCGGTGTCCGCGTTCGGCGCGCATACCAGCGGCGGCCCCAATTTCGGCTACGAGCTGTGCCTGCGCCGGATGACGCCCGCGCAGATCGAGCCGCTCGATCTGCGCGGCTGGAAAGTCGCGTTCAACGGCGCGGAGACGGTGCGTCCGGCCACGGTGCGCCGCTTCGCCGACACCTTCGCGAGCGCGGGGTTCCGGGCGGAGTCGTTCCAGCCGGTCTACGGCTTGGCCGAGGCGACGCTCATCGTCAGCGCCGCCGACATCGCCGCCCGGCCCACGGTGATCCTGCCGCACGGCCGGTCGGAGCTGGTCGGCGTGGGACGCCCCGCCGAGGGGCTGTCGATCGCCGTGGTGGATCCGGAGCGACGCGCGGAGTGTGCCGAAGGCGTCGAGGGCGAGATCTGGGTGTCGGGCAGCAGTGTCGCCGCCGGCTATTACGGCAACGAGCAAGCCACCGCCGAGACCTTCCACGCCCGGCTCGGCGACGACGACCGGGTCTTCCTGCGCACCGGCGATCTCGGATTCCTCTCCGGCGGTGAACTGTTCGTCACCGGTCGGCGCAAAGACCTGCTGATCATCGACGGCAAGAACCATTACCCGCAGGACTTGGAGCTGACCGTCGAGACCGCGCACGACGCCGTGCGGCCCGGGTGTGTGGCGGCCTTCTCCGTGGACGAGGGCATCGACGGGGAACTGCCTGTCGTGGTCGCGGAGACGCGCACCGAGGACCCGGCCGAACTCGCCGAGGCCGAGGACGCCATCCGGGCGGCGATCGGTGCCGAACACGGGCTCACGCTGCGGTCGGTGGTCCTGATCCGTCCCGGCGCGCTGCTGAAGACCAGTAGCGGCAAGGTGCAGCGGCAGGCCTGCCGCGCGGCGTATCTCGACGACGAGTTCGCCCCGCTCGTGCCCGTGCGCGGCGAGTTCGACGACGTGTCGGTCACCGCCCCGTCGGCGGGGATGACCGCCGACGAGATGCAGACCTGGCTGGTGGAGATCATCGCCCGGTTGGCGTATCTGGATCCCGCGCGGATCGACGTGCACCGGCCGCTGGTCGAATTCGGCCTCGGCTCCGCCGACCTGGTCGAACTCGTGGTCGAGTTGTCCGACCGCGTCGGGCATCCACTGGACACGAATCTGTTCTTCGAGCACCCCACCATCGCGCAGGTGGTCGGCGCGCTGCACCGTACCGAAGCCGATGCCGCGCCGGTCCGGCGCCAGGAAGGCGCGGGCGACGACGCCATCGCGATCGTCTCGATGGCCTGCCGCTTCCCGGGCGGCGCCGACGATCCGGAAGCGCTGTGGCGCATGCTCGACGACGGACGCGACGGGCTGTCGGACGTGCCACCGGGCCGCTGGAGCACCGACGGACTCTACGACCCGGACCCGGCCGCCGAGGGCAAGGCGTACACCTTCCGCGGCGGATATCTCACCCAGGTGGACGAGTTCGACGCCGCGTTCTTCGGCATCGGGCCGCGCGAGGCGGCGGTGATGGACCCGCAGCAACGGCTCATGCTGGAACTGAGCTGGGAGGCGATCGAACGGTCCGGCCGCGACCCTAAGCAGTTGCAGGGCAGCATGACCGGGGTCTATTTCGGGGTGTACAGCACCGGCTATCTCGCCGCCCCGGCGCCGCACCAATTGAACGGGCAGGTCGGCACCGGCCTGTCCCCCGCCGTGGCCTCCGGCCGGGTCGCGTACACCCTCGGCCTGAACGGGCCCGCCGTCACGCTCGACACGGCGTGCTCGTCGGCGATCGTCGCGATGCACCTGGCCGCGCAGGCGTTGCGCGCGGGCGAATGCGACCTGGCGCTGGCCGGCGGCGCGACCCTGCTGATGGGGCCGACCGCACACGTGGAGCTGTGCAAACTCGGTGTGCTGTCGCCGTCGGGACGCTGTGCGCCGTTCTCGGCGGGCGCGGACGGCACGGTGTGGGCCGAAGGCGCCGGTCTGGTGCTGCTGAAGCGGCTCGAGGACGCCCGGCGCGACGGCGACCGGGTGCTCGCGGTGATCCGCGGCTCCGCGATAAACCAGGACGGGCGCAGCCAAGGCATCAGCGCACCCAGCGGAGCCGCGCAGGAGCAGGTCATCCGGGCGGCGTTGCATGCCGCGGGCGTGGCGCCCGAGGACGTGGACTACGTGGAAGCGCACGGCACCGGCACCGCTCTGGGCGATCCCATCGAGGCACGCGCCCTGGCGCGGGTCTACGGCGGAGGCCGGGAGCCGGATCGCCCGCTCGGTGTGGGCTCGCTGAAATCCAATCTGGGGCACACCCAGGCGGCGGCCGGCATCGGCGGCGTGATCAAACTGATCCTCGGCTTGCGGCACGAGCGGATACCGGGAATGGCGTACGACGGGCCGCCGACACCGCAGCTGGACTGGGCGGAGAGCGGGTTGGTCGTGCGCACCGATCCGGCGCCCTGGCCCCGCGGCGCCCGTCCGCGCCGCGCCGCGGTCAGCGCGTTCGGGCTCAGCGGCACCAACGCCCACCTGATCCTCGAGGAGCCTCCCGCGCCCGAGGATCCGGCCGACACCTTCGACGACGAGCTGCCGCGGGACACCCGACCGGCGCTGTTGCCGATCTCGGCCCGCAGCCGGACGTCGCTGCTCAGGCAGGCGCGCCGCTTGCTCGAGCACGTCACCGGCGACGACACACTGGCGCCCGCCCCCGTGTCGCGCTCGCTCGCGTTGCAGCGCACACCGTTCGAATGGAGGGCCGTCGTCGTGGCCGCCGACCGTGCCGAGATGCTGTCGGGGCTCGGCGATCTCGCCGGTGCACAGGCAGCGCCCGATGTGGTGGTCGCCGCGGACGCGGCGCTCACCGCGGGCAAGACGGCGTTCGTCTTCCCGGGGCAGGGCGTGCAGTGGGCCGGAATGGCCCGCGACATGCTGGCCCGCTCGGAGGTGTTCCGCGCCGAATTCGCCCGATGCGACGAAGCGTTCCGCCACCGCACCGGATGGTCGCTGGCCACCGCCCTGTTCGGACTCACCGCGGCGCAGCTCGGCGATTTCACCGTCGTGCAACCGCTGCTGTTCGCCACGATGGCCGCGCTCGCGGCGGTCTGGCGGGACGCGGGTGTCACACCGGACGCCGTGATCGGGCACAGCCAAGGCGAGATCGCCGCGGCCTACGTTTCGGGTGCGCTGAGCCTCGACGAGGCCGCCGAGGTGGTCGTGGCCCGCAGCCGCCTGATGGCCGGCATCGCCGAGGAGGGCGCGATGGCGATGGTCGGCCTGCCCGCGCAGCGGCTCGAACAGCGCTTGGCGGCGCAGGCGGGAGCGGTGTCGATCGCGGCGATCAACATCCCTCGCTCGACGATCGTGGCGGGGGCGCGCGAGGCGGTCGAGGCGCTGGTGCGCGAGCTGGAAGCCGAGCGGGTCGAGGTGCGGGTGCTGGCCGCGGGACCGGCGCTGGCGGGCCATTCCGCGCTGCTGGAACCGATCCGGGAACGTCTGCTGGACGAACTGGCCGGACTGTCCGCCGTCGCACCCACCGTCTCGTGGTACTCGACCGTGCTGGGCGAACAGATGGGCGACGACGCCGCCGATGCGGACTACTGGTATCGCAACGCACGCGAGCCGGTGCGATTCGCGAGCACGATCGAGCGCATGATCGGCGACGGGTTCCGGTATTTCGTGGAACTCGGGGTGCATCCGCTGCTGACCACGGCGGTGCGGGCGGTCGCGGAGCAGACCGGCCGCGAGATCGTCGCGGTCGGGTCGCTGGTGCGCGACCAGGACGGGCCGCGCAGCCTGGCGCGTGCTCAGGCCGCGCTGTGGGTGGCGGGCCGAGACCTCGACTGGTCGCGGCTGACGCCCCCGCAGGGCAGTGTCGATCTGCCGACCTACGCCTTCGACCGGCGGCGGTTCTGGACCGAATCGGTGTCCGAGGACGCCTCCGCGCTCGGGTTGCAGGCCGCCGACCATCCGTTCGTCGGCGCCGTGGTGCCACAACCGGATTCCGGCGGCGTAACGCTGACCGGCCGCATCTCGCTGCGGACCCACCCGTGGCTGGCCGAGCACGCCGCGCCCGGCGTGGTCGTCGTGCCCGGCACCGGCCTGGTGGAACTCGCGATCCGGGCCGGTGACGAGGTGGGCGCCGGAACCGTGCGGGAACTCGTGCTGCACGCTCCGCTGATCCTCCCGGAGGACGCCGCGGCGCAGATCCAGGTGGTCGTGGGCGAGGCCGACGCCACCGGCGGCAGGCCCGTCTCGATCCATTCCCGCCTGGAGCGCGATCTCGGCACCGCGTGGACATCCCATGCCCGTGGCGTGCTGGCGGCGGCCGACGCAACCGAGGACGACGCCGTCGACACCACGCAGTGGCCTCCGGCGGACGCGACGACGGTCGACGTCGAGGACATGTACGCGCGGTTGTCCGATCGCGGGCACCGGTACGGTCCGCTGTTCCGGTCGGTGCGGGCGGCGTGGCGGCGCGGCGGGGAAGTCTTCGCCGAGGTGGCGCTGCCGGAGCAGGCGCACGGTGATGCCGCGCGGTTCGAACTCCATCCCGCGCTGTTCGACTCGGCACTGCACGCAGCGCTGCTGCTCGGCGCGGACGAGAACGGTTCGGCGCTGATGCCTTTCGCCTGGACCGGCGTGCGCCTGCACGCCTCCGGCGCGACGGCGTTGCGGGTCCGGATCACCCAGGGCGAGGACGGGGTCCGCGTCGTGGCCGGCGATCACACCGGGCAGCCGGTCGTGTCGGTGGCAGCACTGGTCCTGCGGCCCGCGCCCACGGCACAGGCACTCGACGAAGCGATGTCCGCCGCGCACCGCGCCTTGTTCCGGCCGGAGTGGAGCCCCCTCCCCGCTCCCGCGAGCGTCCGGCCGGTCGTCGCGGTGCCGTGGTCCCGGCTCGGCCCGCGCGACGCGGCGCCGGAGGCGGTGATCGTCGAGGTGGCCGAGGGTGATTCGATCGACGCGGTGCACGCCGTGCTGCGGCAGACGCTCGAGGCCTTGCAGGCGGCACTGGAGGACCCGCGACTGAGCGCGGCCACGATCGTGGTGCGCACCCGGCGGGCGATGGCGCTGCCCGGCGAGGATGCCCCGAACACCGCCGCAGCCGCGGTCTGGGGATTGACCCGCACCGCGCAGTCGGAGAACCCGGAGCGCGTGGTGCTGGTCGACAGCGCCGACGCCGAGATCGACATCGCGGCGGTCCTCGCTTCCGGCGCGGCGCAAGTGCTGGTGCGCGAAGGCGCCCTGTTCACACCGCGGCTCGTGCGGCCGCCCGCGACCACGGCAGCGGCGGCCCGGCCCGCATTCGGGGACGGCTTCGTGCTCGTGACCGGAGCGCCGGGACGGCTCGGCTCGCTGCTGGCCGGGCATCTGGTGCGCGCCCACGGGGTCGGCAAACTGCTGCTCGCCAGCCGCCGGGGCTCCGACGGCCCCGGTGCGGAAGCCCTGCGCGCCGAACTCACCGGCCTCGGCGCGGAGGTGGTCTTCGCTCGCTGCGACGTTTCCGACCGAGCCGCGTTGGCCGAGTTGCTGCGCGGACGCACGCTCAGCGGCGTCGTCCACGCGGCCATGGTGCTCGACGACGCCACGCTGGGATCGCTGACTGCGGACCGGCTGGAAGCGGTGCTGCGACCGAAGGTCGACGCGGCGTACCACCTGCACGAGCTGACCTCGGACCTGGACCTGTCGTGTTTCGTCCTGTTCTCCTCGGTCGCGGGCGTGCTCGGCAATCCCGGTCAGGCGAACTACGCCGCCGCCAACGCCTACCTCGATGCTCTCGCCATCCACCGGGCCGCACAGGGGCGCACCGCGCAGTCGCTGGCCTGGGGTCCGTGGAGCCTGGACATGCACGAGGTGATGGCGGCCGCGGACATCCGTCGCATGGAACGCACCGGTGTGCGCCCGTTCGCCGCGCAAGACGGTCTGGCGGCGTTCGACGCGGCGCTGCGGCGGAGCGAACCGGTGCTGGCGCTGCTGCGGATCGATGCCGACGCGATGCGCCGCGCCCCCGCCGTCGCGCCGATGCTGCGCGGACTGATCCGTCCCTCCACGCGCCGCGCGGCGGTCCACCGCGATGCCACCGACCCCTCGGTGCGGTCGCGGTTCGCCGAGCGGCTGCGCGGCCTGCCGCCCGGGGAGGCGGCCGCGGTCGCGGTGGACGTGGTCGCGCGCGGGGCCGCCGCCGTGCTCGGGCACACCGGCGCGGACGCCATCGCACCGGACCGGTCGTTCCAGAGCCTGGGCATGGACTCGCTGATGGCGGTGGAACTGCGCAATCGGTTGCGCGACGATACCGGCATCCTGGTGCCGCTCAGCGAGATCTTCACCCACCAGAGTCCCGCCGCGCTGGCCGGCTACCTCGTCGAGGAGGCGGCGCGTGCGGATCGCGGCGCGCCCGGCTCGGCCCCGGGCGAGCAGGACGTTCCCGATGTCGTCACGCTGCCCGTCACCCGGGACCTCGCGCGGCTGCTGCGGACGCAACGGCAAGGGATTCCGAGCGTCGCCCAGACCGGCGGGCTGGCCATGCGGCTGCGCACGGCGGTCGAACGCGCCGAGCTGGAAGCGATGCTGACCCGCCTCGCCCGACGCCACGCGGCGCTGCGCACGGTGATCGTGCCGAGCGACGAGCACGGCACCCAGCTGCAGGTGCGGTCCGCGCCGGGCGGGCCGCTGCTGCGGTGGACCGACGTCGACCAGCTCGACCACGCCGTCGCGCGGGCACGGTTCCGCGAGCTGATGCGCGAACCGTTCGACCTGGCGCAGGGGCCACTGTGGCGGTTCGAGCTGCTGGCATCCGGTTCCGGCGAGCAGACGCTGATCTTCGGCGCGCACCACGGCATGTGCGATGTCCAGTCGATGTTGCTGGTCGCCGGGGAGATCGACGCCGAGCTGTCCGGCGCGAGCTTCCCGGACACGCTGTCCAACAAGGACATACACGATCTGCTCGCGGCACAGGCGCCACCGGCCGAGCCCGACGCCGCATGGCGCGGGGAGTTCGCCGGTTGCCGCCGCCTCGAACTCACCCTCGCCCGGCCGCGCCCGGCACAGCGCAGTCACCGTGCGGGCGAAGTGCTGCTGGAACTGCCCGCCGAGCTGCAGGAGGGCGTGGCGCGGCGCGCGCGGGAGCTGGGCATCACGCCTGCGGCGTTGTTCCTCGGCACGCTGACGGTGCTGCTGGCCAGGCGCCAGGACAACGACCGTTTCGCGCTCGCCGTCCCGGTGGACACCCGCATCCACGCCGACGCGCTCACCGGCGTGGGCTATTTCGGTGTGCCGGTGCCCTATCCGGCGACCGTCGAGCCGGGCGAGTCGATCGATGACCTGCTGCGCCGCACCGGCGACCGGCTGCGGCGCCTGCTCGTGCCGGGCGCGGGCTTCTCCGACGCTCTCGGCGCGCTCGCCGCCGAAGGCCTGTACCGGGACAACGCGCCGCTGGTGGAGGTGTACTTCAACTATCTGCGGGCCAATTCCGCCGTCCGGCCGACGGATCTGGTTCCGGTGGGGACCGGGTACTCCGATCTCGACCTGATGGTGGCCGTGCTGGCCGACGCGGGCCAGATCTGGTTCACCTACAACGCCGACATCATCGATGATCCGGCCTGCACCCGCCTCGGCCACGACTACCTGGCGCTGCTCGGGGAGGTGATCGAGCACGCCGGGCTGCCGGTGCGCCCGCGTTCCGGCGCGCCGCGCCCGGCCGCACCCGCGGGCGTCGCGCTCGCCGCGACGTTCGCGCTGGGCAAGCTGCCGGACCTGTATCACGCGGCGTCGGCCCCCGCCCACGGCGAGGACGGGCCGACCGTGCTCGAAGCGCCCTACCACCACGTCCTGGCCGGGTTGCGCGACCCGTCCGGGGTCTTCGCGCAACCGTCCACCGCCCTGGGCATCGTCTTGCTGCGGGCGGCGGACCTGGAGCGATTCGGTGCGCTCACCGACGACTCGCTCGCCGAACTGGCCGAGCAGTACCCCGCGGCGGTCCGGGAAGCGGCCGAGCGCGCCGGGGCGCCGATCATCGTCGGCTTCCTGCCCGCACCCGATCTCGATTCGCGGTTGCGCGACTGGGAGCAGCGGACCGCGCGGCGGCTGCGGGAGATCCCCGGCGTCGCGGTCCTCACCGAGCCCGACTGGACGCGGGAACACCGGGTGGCCCACCGCTTCGACGAGCAGACCGACGCGCTGGCCCACCTGCCCTTCACCGAGGAGTTCCAGGCCGCGGTGGCGCTGACGCTCGCCGCCGTCGCCCGCGTAGCCCTGCTGCCCGCGCCGAAGATCATCGCCGTGGACGGCGACGACACGCTGTGGAGCGGCGTCGTGGAGGAGATCGGTCCGGCGGAGGTCACCTTCGACGCGCCACGGCTCGCGCTGGCGCGGCGGTTGCGGCAATGGCGGGCCGCGGGCACGCTGCTGGTGCTGATCAGCAACAACGACTCGGCATCTGTCCGAGCCGTCCTCGATCGTCCGGACAGCCCGCTGCGCGCCGCCGATTTCACCGTCGTCTCCACCGGCTGGGACAGCAAGGCCGAGCGGTTGGAGCAGGCCGCGCGAACGGTGGGATTCGCGCTGGAGGAGGTGGTGTATCTCGACGACAACCCGGTCGAGATCGCCAAGGTACGGTCGCGTGCACCGGAAGTGCTCGCGGTGACCTGTCCGCCGGCCGGGGAACTGGAGGCGTTCCTCACGCGGCTGTGGCCGGTGACGCCGGTGGCCGTGACCGCGGAGGACGCCGAGCGCGCGGAATTCTATCTGCGCGAACGCGAACGGGACCTGGCCCGGGAGCAATTGGATTTCGCACAGTTCCTCGACGGCTTGGAACTGGCGGTGACCGTCGAGCCGCTGTCCGATCAGACCATGCCTCGCGCGACTCAGCTCGTCCGGCGAACCAGCCAATTCGTCTTGAGCGCGGTCACCGAGGAAGACGTCGACCGGTGGCGGGAGAAGGGCGAGGTCTGGACCGCCTCGGCGCGGGATCGGTTCGGCGACTACGGAACGGTCGCCCTGCTCGCGGTGCGCGCCGACGGCGCGGCGCTGCGGTTGCTCGGCTGGCATCTCAGCTGCCGTGCCCTCGGGCGCGGAGTCGAGGAACGCCTGCTCGGCTGGCTGGCCGAGCGCGCGGCGGCGCTGGGCTGCGCGACGATGCGGATGACCGTGCACCGCACCGCCCGCAACGTGCCCGCCCGCCGGTTGGCCGCCGCGCTCGGCGGCGGCGACATCGATGACGAGCGACTCGAGGTCGACGTGCCGCTGGAGCGCCTGCGGACGTTCCGGTCCTGGGCGCGATGAACAGCAGCGACAAGGAGTTACGCGTGCGCAGTCCGAACGGCGAGCACCCGCCGCACACCGAGCGAGCCGATCGGCGCGCGCTGGCCGAGGCCATCGAAAGCGGTGGCGGTCTCGACGTGTCCGCGTTGCTGGCGCGCGCGGGCGGTCCGGTGCGCACCACGACGGCGATCGCGCGCTCCGGCGAATGGAGCGCGGAGTCGCTCACGACGGCGATGACCGCGGTGGCGAACCGGTTCACCGCCGAGCCGATCGGGCCGGAAACGGATTTCTTCGACGGCGGCGGCACATCCGTCGCCGCGGTCCAGTTCGTCGCGGCGCTGGCCGGGGAACTGGATGTGCACCTGGATCTGGACGACGTCTTCGCCGACGCGCGCCCGCGCAGGCTGGCGCAACGCTGGTTGGGCGCGCGCGCCGAATCAAACGAAACCGACCGGCCGGTCGTGGCGGCAGCTGCCGTGGACGACGACTTCGCGCAGCTGATGTCCGACGTCGCCGGAGCCGACCGGCTGCCCTTGGTCGACCCGCCGGACCGGGTCGTCCCCCGGTGCATCCTGCTCACCGGCGCCACCGGTTTCCTGGGCAGTCATCTGCTGCTGGACCTTTTGCGCGGCAGCGACGCGCAGGTGGTCTGCCTGGTCCGCGCACAGGACGACGTGGACGCGCTCGATCGGCTGGCGGCAGCGCTGACGCGGTTCCTGCTGCCGTGGTCTCCGGAGGTGCGCAGGCGGGTCACGGTGCTCACCGGCGACCTGCGGGAGCCGAACCTCGGCCTGTCCGACGAACGCTGGGCGGCGCTGGCCGAGGAGGTCGACGCCATCGTCAACGTCGGCGCCGCGGTGGACTTCCTGCGCGGCTACCGGTCCCTGCGCCGCGCGAACGTGCTCGGTCCGCTGACGCTGGCGCGGCTGGCGGCGACCGGGAGACCCAAACCGCTGCACCACGTCTCCTCGATCGCGGTGTTCAACGAACTCGGCATCCCCGCGATGGGCGAAGACGATCCGGTGGCGAACATCGGCAAGCTGGTGATCGGCTACGACCGGACGAAATGGGCGGCCGAGGCGGTCATGCGGCGGGCTCGCGAACATGGGCTGGTCGTCACGGTGCTGCGGCCCGGCGGCATCGGCGGCCACCGCGAGACCGGCGCGCACAATCCGCGCGACCTCAACAGCGGCATCATCGCGGCGCTGTCGCGGTTCGGCACCGTCCCGGCGCTGCGCAATCTCCACGTCGCGCCGGTCGACTGGGTGAGCAAGGTCGCCGCGGCGATCGTCTGCGCGCCGACGGCCTGGGGCCACAACTACCACCTCACCGGCACGCCCACCACCCTCCAGCAGATGCTCGGCGAATCCGCCGCGATCGGCATGGACATGCGGGTACAGCACTGGGCCGCCTGGTGCGACGAGGTGGTGGAACGGATCAGCACCGAGCCGGTCCCCGAGCTGGAATCGCTGGCGCAGGTGCTGCGCAGCCCCGTCGCGCGCCACCCGCTGGAGACCATGGCATCCGTTCCCGCCGCCACCGACGAGCGCACCCGCGCCTTCCTGCGCGCGCACAATCTGCCCGCCCCCATCCGCTACGGTGCCCAGGCACAACGCAAGACGCTGGAGCTGCTCGCCGACACCGGCATGGCACGGCTGCCGCAGTCGCAGGACACGCCTTACCTGTGGTTCTCGGAAACCTTGGCGGGGACGCTCGGGCCCGTCGGCGCACCCGCCGACACGTCCTGCGCCTTGCATCTTCGACTGTCCATCGGCAGCACCCACCAGCTGGTCGCCGGGCGCACCGTCGACGTCAGCGGCGAACTGCGGTGCGCGCTGCTGCACGACGAACCGCTCACCGTGTCCGGCGCGCTGACGGTGCGACCGCACGACGGCATCCCGATCCGGCACGGGCTCCAACATCCGCTCATGCACTACCGGTTGACGCTGCGCGACGCCGACGGCGGAACGTGGTGGCTGTCCGGGTACAAATACGCCGAGGCGCGCCGCACCGTGATCCGGCAGGCGCGCACGCTGACCGTCGAACTCGGCCGCGACAACGAACCCGCGAGCGTCGCCGGCGAGGTCGCGGTCCCGCTGGACACCTACCTGCGCGATCAGATCGACGGCATCCACGTGGATCCGCGGCTTTCCGAGCGGCAGCGGCGGACCGCCAAGCTGTTGTGGCTGAGCTGGTTCGGGTCCCAGCTCGGCAAAGGGCTGCTGGAACCCGCGCTGCGCGTGGGGACCGAGCTGCTGGATCTGCGCCGAAACGCGAAGGAGTTCCGCTGATGCTCACCCCCATCCGGCCGGGCGCCGCGCCGACGGTGGAGGAGATTCCTTTCCTGACCACCGACGGCACCCGGTTGGGCCTGCGCCGCGTCGTCGTCGAGGACCCCGACCGGCCCGCGGTGCTGCTGGTGCACGGCCACGGCGTGTCCTCGGACATGTTCCTGCTGCCCGAGACCCGCACGATCGTCGATGCGCTGGTCGACGCCGGATACCAACCGTGGCTGCTGGATTGGCGCGGCAGCTGCCGCCTGCCCTACAACGCCGCCGGTCCGCGTTTCAGCTTCGACGACGTGGCGCTCTACGACCTGCCCGAGGCCGTCGGCGAGATCCGGCAGCGTATCGGTGACCGGCCGTTGTTCGTGGTCGCGCATTGCGTCGGGGCCCTGGCGCTGTCGATGAGCATGACCGCGGGGCTGGTACCGGGACTGGCCGGCGTCGTCGCCCAGGGCGTGTTCCTCACGCCCAAGGTGAGCGGTGCGATGC
>NZ_BAFS01000144.1 GCF_000308415.1 Nocardia asiatica NBRC 100129
CCGTCTCGGATTCGCCAAAGAGCTGGCCGCTATCGAGGATCCGGTGGAGCGTCAAGAGGCTTTCGACAACCTGGTCCAGCTCGCCTACGCCAACGGCAAGGCCCTCACCGCCGCTACCGTCCTCGAGGTCGACGACGTCATCGACCCCGCCGACACCCGCCGCTGGATATGCACGTTGCGCTGATCAGCGACGGGTGTGACGGTTACCCTGCGCTCAGGGTTTTCGAGCGACCCCGCCCCAAGCCGATACCGCCCGGGCCGCGCCGACCTCGGCCGGGGGCGGGCGCCACCGAGTGATCGAGACGCACCCCGGCGTGAGCAGTTCCAACCCGCCGAAGACGGCCGCGATCCGGTCGCGCGGACGTGGAACGAGCGGCGCGGCTCCGGATTGTGCGTAGAGGTCGCACATGGCCGCGTAGCGTCGGCTGTCGGTGCGATGCCACAGCGCCAGATAACTGCCCGACGGTGTCGCCGCCATCAGCGTGCGCACGATTCGCAACAGCTGGTCGTCGGTGGTGACGTGGCCGAGTACGCCCATGAGCATGATCGCGATCGCCTCGCGGAAGTCCAGGACGTGCTGCGCGTCGCGAATGATCCGTTCCGGATCTCGGACGTCCGCGTCGATGTGAGCGGTGGTGCCCTCTGACGTAGTGCTGGTCATCAGGGCTCGCGGGTGGGTGAGCACCAACGCGTCGTTGTCCACGCCACAGCATTGACCTGGATCGGGGAACGCCTGCACTACTTGGCCGCGGTCCGCCCGTGAGCGCCGACGGTCGCACCGCAGCGAGGCCGAACTTGTCGTGGTGCACCGCGATACTCGGTCGACCGATCATCGTGGACGAACTGGAGGTGCGCATGGCGCGCGAACTCGACGACCTGCCCTACGCGCGGTACCTGACCGACCTGGACGGCGACCTCGAGGCGGAGGGCGACTACGACTGCCTCCGGGTGGACGGCGGCGAACTGGACGACCTCGACCTGCGGCACGCGCGATTCAACGAGTCGGTGTTCACGTCGGTCGGATTCAGCCGGGGAAGCCTCCGCTACAGCCGCTTCACCGACGTATGGCTGCGTCACGTGCGTTGGGTGGGCACCGAACTGGCCGACACCGGCTGGCTCGACGGAGAGGTCGTGTCGGGTGCGATGTCCGGTGTCGACTTCGCGGGCGCGAACCTGCGACGGATGCGGTTCGAAGGTTGCAAGTTCGACTCGGTCAACTTCCGCGGGGCTCAGCTGCGCGAGGTGTCCTTCATCGACTGTGTGCTGCGCGATTGTGATTTCGCCGAAGCCGCCCTCACCGAGGTCACGGTGCCCGGCTCGGAGCTGCTCCGGTTGTCGTTGCGCAAAGCCCGGCTGGCGAAGGTGGATCTGCGCGGTGCGACCGCGCTCGACTTCACCGATGGGCTCGACAGCCTGCGCGGCGCGACGATCACCAGTCCGCAGCTGATGGACCTCGCGCCCGCCTTCGCGCGTTCGGTCGGCATCACCGTGCGAGATTGAACTCGGCCGTGGGGATCGAAAAGGACTGTGCCGCAGTGGCTGCCGGGACGCCATTTCGGCGAACCGCCGATGCGCCGGACACCCGATTGATACATTGCGCCGATACCGCGCAGTACCGCTTCATCGAGGACGCGAGCCATGGTCGATCGGGAATCCCTCCGCAGTGCCGTCGGCGTGCGCGCTCTGGTGCGCATCGCCGCAGAGCGGGGCATGGCGCCCGCGGAGTGCCTGGCCGGTACGGCGCTGGCGCCTGCCGCACTGGGTGACCCGTCCGCCGCGATCACCGCACACGACGAACTGCGCGTCGTGCAGACGGTGCTCGGCCGCTTCGGCGACGAGCCGGGGCTGGGTCTGGCCGCGGCGGTCCGCCATCACCTGCGGTCGCGCGGGCCGTGGGGGCTCGCGCTGCTGGGCAGCCGGACGCTGCGCGAGCTGATCGAGGTGAGCCTGCGCTGCGTCGGTCGCACGGTGCCGTTCGGACGGTTGACGGTCGAGGAAGCCGACGGCGATGCGCGACTGGTGTTCCAGGACGGCGATCTCCCGGCGGGCACACGGGGGTTCTTCGCCGAGGCGGCGCTGGCGGGGTTGCCCGCGTTCGATCGAGAGCTGTTCGCCATCGGCGTGCCGGTGCGGCGGGTCAGTTTCCGGCACGCGTGCCCGCGCGACCTCACGCGCTATCGCGACGTCTTCGGCGTCGCGCCGGTCTTCGGCGCACCGGTGAGCGCGGTGGTCTTCGATCGCGGGATGCTGGACCTGCCGCTGCCGCCGGCGAACGACGCGGCGCGGGACAACTGCGGGCAACTGTGCCGCGACCTGCTCGACCAGCGCCGCGCGCGCACCGGTGTCGCGGCGTCGGTGCGCGAGCGCCTGGTGCGCACGCCCGGCGAGATTCCCGATCAGGCGACGGTCGCCCTGGGTCTGTACATGAGTTCGCGCACCCTTTCGCGACGGCTGCACGAGGAGGGGACGTCGTTCCGGGCACTGCTGGACGAAGTGCGCCACACCATGTCGGAAGTACTGCTCGCGCACACCGACATGACCACCGAACAGGTCGCCGCCCGGCTCGGCTACGCGGAGGCTGCCTCTTTCATCCGCGCCTTCCGCCGCTGGCAGGGCTGCCCGCCGCAAACGTTCCGCACGCGGGGCAGGCAATCGTGTCGCACGCCCGAACCGGTGTGAGGCACAGGCGGTTCGCGCCGGGCGGGCCCAGCCATGCCGCGGCGGCGCGGGCAGACCGTCCGCTATCGTGCGGCCGCGCAGCGCGGGGGTCGATCCAGCACTGGGATCAGAGGCCCGGCACGCTCCCGTACTATCGCGATCGGAGTCGGCCTGCCGGGGAGATGAAGGAGGAGGGTGTGGAAGTTCGCACCAGCAACGAGCCACTGTGGTTACGGTTGGGCCAACGACTTCCGGAGCATACCGCGAGCGCCGCGGCGCCGCCGGCCAGGGAAACGGTCCGATGAGCGAGGAGGGTGCCGACCTACGCTGCGCGGGATGCTCGGCGGTCGGACTCGACAGCCGCCGCTGTGCGTCATGCGGTCGCGAACTCGGTTACCGGTACGTCGCGCTGCCCGGGCCGGACCCGGCGCCGTGCGCCGAGTGCGGGGGAGACCGCTTCCACGACGACGGCCGCTGTGCGCAGTGCGGCCGGTCCCGCCCGATGCCGGATCGCTTCGCGACCGATCTCGGAGCGGTCGCGGTGCTCACCGATCGCGGCATCGTCCACGCGCGCAACGAGGACGCCGTCGCCGCCGGGGTACTCGACGACGGGGCACCCGGGGCGCCGACGACCGTCGTGATCGCGGTGAGCGACGGCGTGTCGACTTCGTCGCGCCCGCAAGTGGCCTCCGGCGCGGCGGTCCGGGCGGGCGTCGGCGCCACCGCCGCCGCGCTCGTCGCCGGACAGCCCGCGGCCGAGGCGATCATGGCCGGGCTCGCGGCCGCGGCGCAGGCTGTCCGCGATGTCGACGTTCCCGACGGACCGGCGCCGTCGTGCACCTATGTGTCCGCGATCGTCTCCCATTACGGCGCCGGGACCGACATCACCGTGTCCAACGTGGGTGACAGCCGGGCCTATTGGCTGCCGGCCGCCGAGGGCGGCGAGCCCGCCCAGCGGTTGAGCGTGGACGACTCGTGGGCGCAGGCGCTGGTCGACGCCGGTGCGATGGACGAGCGCGCCGCGATGGCCGACCCGAGGGCGCACACGCTGATCCGCTGGCTCGGCGCGGACAGCCCCGCGCAGCCGTGGGCGGACAACTGCGTGCGCACGGCGCGTGTGTCGGGCCCCGGCATGCTGCTGCTGTGCTCCGACGGATTGTGGAACTACGCGCCCGCTCCGTCCGCGCTGGCCGAGCAGGCGGGGGACGCGGCTCCCGCGGCGGCGGCAGCCGCGCTCGCGGAGTTCGCGTTGCGTTGCGGCGGCGGTGACAACATCACGGTCGCGCTGGCTCCCGTCCCATGGGAAAGCGGTTCCACCGTTCCATAGACATCGGTGTTCATGGTTGCGTATGGTCGTCGACTATGACGAAGTTCGCCGGGAAAACCTGTCTGATCACCGGCGCGGCCAGCGGTCTCGGCCGGAGCACGGCGCTCGCGGCCGCGGCCGAGGGCGCCGGGCTCGTGCTGACCGACATCGCCGCCGAGGGCTTGGCGCGGACCGCCGCCGACGCGCGCGCCGCCGGTGCGGCCGTCCACTTGGCCACGGCGGCCGACGTCAGCGACTACGACCAGGTGGTGGCGCTGGCCGCCGAAGCGCACGACGTGGTCGGTAGCGTCGACATCGTCATGAACGTGGCGGGCATCGCCACGTGGGGAACCGTCGACCGGCTGACCCACAGCCAGTGGCGGCGCACCATCGACATCGACCTCATGGGTCCGATCCACGTGATCGAATCGTTCGTTCCGCCGATGATCGCGGCCGGACGCGGCGGCCACGTGGTCAACGTGTCCTCGGCCGCCGGTCTGTTCGGGTTGCCCTGGCACGCGCCCTACAGCGCGAGCAAGTTCGGCCTGCGTGGCGTCTCGGAGGTGCTGCGCTTCGATCTGGCGCGCCACCGCATCGGCGTCAGCCTGGTGTGCCCCGGCGCGATGGCCACGCCCATGGTCGACAGCGTCGACATCGCGGGCGTCGACCGCACGGCCGAAGCGGTGCAGCGTGGCGTCGCGCTGTTCATGCGGCACGCGGTCACCCCGGAGGCCGCGGCCCGATCGATCGTGCGCGGCGTCGAGCGCGACCGCTACCTGATCTTCACCTCGCCCGACATCCGCGTGGGCTTCTGGGCGCAGCGGTACTTCCCGCCCGCCTACAACGTCGCGATGCGCGGGTTGAACTGGGCGATGCACCGCTATGTCCAAGAGAAGGCCGGCGCCGCCGCGAGCTGAGCCCACCGAGCCCGCGGTCGGCCCAGCCGAAGCGACGACGGTAAACCAGTGGACGTCGCCGCGCCCGACGACCAAGATCGACGAAATGACATCGGCTGTCTACCTGGTCACCGGCATCCAGGCCGCGGGTAAATCCACCGTCGCCCAGGCACTGGCCGAACGGCTGCCGCGCTCGGCGCACGTGCGCGGGGACGTGTTCCGCCGATTCGTGGTGCGCGGACGCGCGGAGATGACCGCCGCCCCGTCGCCCGAGGCGCTCGCCCAGTTGCGGTTACGGCATCGCCTGGCCGCCGCGACCGCCGACGCGTATGCCGAATCGGGGTTCACCGCGGTCCTGCAAGACGTCTTCCTGGGCGAATTCTTGCCCTGGACAGCGGATTTGATCCGGACTCGGCCGCTCTATGTCGTCGTGCTTGCGCCGCGCCCGGCGGTGGTCGCGGCACGGGAGGCCGGGCGCGGCAAAGACGCTTACGACGAATTCACCGTCGCGGCGTTGGACAGCGTACTGCGCGAGAGCACGCCCCGCATCGGCCTGTGGCTCGACACATCGGATCTGACGGTGGCGGAGACGGTCGATCGGATCCTCACCGACGCCGAGCCCCTGCGGGACTGACTCTGGTTGGTTCGTTCGACACCCTGTTCGCTCACTGGGAATCGCGCGGCACCTGCAAGGGGGTGAGCGAACTGGTGGCCGGGCCTTCGAGCAGCGTGCCGTCGGCGGCGAAGCGCGAACCGTGCAGCGGGCAGTCCCAGGTGCGTTCCGCGTCGTTCCAGTTGACGATGCCGTACAGGTGCGGGCACACGGCGGAGACCCGGTTGGTGCTGCCGTCCACCGTGCAGACGGCGGTCGGATGCAGGCCTTCGCGCAGCACGGTGCCACAGCCTTCGGGCGGAGCGCCGCCGTCGTGGTGCGTGGCGACGCGCAACCATCCCGCGGAAAGATGCTGCGCCACAGAGCCGTTGGCTTTCGTGACCGCGGGAAGCGCTTTGAGCTCGTCCGGCCGCCAGCTGGCCAGCGCTCCCGCCCACCGGGGCGGCGCTCCGGTGAGCCGTCCGGCCAGTGCGATGGCAGCGGCGACGCCGTTGGTCAGGCCCCACTTGGCGTAGCCGGTGGCCACCTGGATCTCGTGCTGTCCGGGCAGCAGCGGACCCACGTAGGGCAGTTCGGCGACGGGCGAGTAGTCCTGGGCCGACCAGCGGTGCGTCGGCTCCGCGCTGGGGAACCAGGTGCGCGTCCAGCGCACCAGGTCCTCCACCTTCTCGCGGGTCGATCCGCCCCGTCCGACGACGTGGCCGTTGCCTCCGACCAGCAACAGTTCGCCGTCGGGTCCCTGCGCGCGACGCAAGGAGCGGGTCGGACTGCCCGCATTGATGTACATGTCGCGCGGAATCGGCTCGTCCAGGGTGAACGCCGCCAGATAGGAGCGTTGCGGGACCAGGCGGGCGAAGAAGCCGCCGCGGTCGAGGATGGGGATGCCGGTGGCAAGCACCACTCGGCGCGCCCCGAGGTCCCCGTGCTCGGTCGAGACGACCAGGTCGCCCTGCGCGCCGTGCTGCACGCCGCGGACCAGCGTGGACTCGTAGATCGGCGCGCCGTGCGCCTCCACATCGGCCGCGAGCGCGGCCAGCAGCGCCATCGGGTCCAGTTGGGCCTGATCGGCCAGGCGGACCGCGCCGTGCGCGGGAAACGGGACATCCGGGTCGCCGAGCAGTTCGGTGGGCAGACCGGCCTTCTGGGTGGCGGCGTATTCCGCGCGCACGGCCGACATCTCGTCCTCGCTCTGCGCGTAGGTCAACGCGGCGACGCGATCGACCGCGACGCCGTGCGCGGCGCAGAACCGCAACAGCCATTCCTGGCCTTCGCGATTGGCCGCCACGTAGTCGCGCAGCACGTCGTCGGAATGGTGCCGGGCGATCTGCTGCGCCCGAGTCCCTTGCAGCAGGCTGATTTTGCCGGTGGTGGCGCCGGTGGTGCCCGCGCCCACGCGTCTGCCTTCGACCACGGCGACTTCGACGCCGCGTTCCACCAGCAGCAGCGCGGTCACCAGGCCGGTGAGCCCGCCGCCGATCACCACCGTGTCGAAGCGCGATCCCGGCGTCAACCGCAACCGCGCCGGGACCTGCGCTTCGTGCAACCATAGGGACGTCATAAGCCCGGCATAGCCGGTCTAGACGGGGTGAAACGCGCGTGCCGCATCCTCGTCACACCCGCGCTCCACTGCTGAGCTGTCGATCCGCCGCGGCGAGCACTTCGGCGGCGCTGATCATCGCCAGCCCGGGCGCGGCGGCGCCGACCGGCGGATCGCCCACCTGTCCGGCCCACAGGGCGACATGCGCCGCACGCTCCGGCGGCGGTCCCCAGACGGCGGGCGAATCGGGGCCGAAGACCAGGACCGACGGGGTGCCGAACGCCGTGGCCAGATGCCCGACACCGGTGTCGCCGCTGAGCACGAGGGCCGCGTCGGCCACGGTCACGGCCAATTGCCGAAGCGTGAGTTGCCCTGCCAGTACAGCGGTTTCGGGTAATCCGGCCCGTTCGGCGACTTCTCGTGCGAGCGGACGGTCGGCAGCGCTGCCGACGACGCGTACCGGGCAGCCCCAGTCGCGCAGGCCGGCCGCGACGGAAGCGAACCGGTCGGCGGGCCAGCGCCGGGCGGGCGCACCGCCTGGATAGACGACGATGCAGCGTCGCTCGCCGGTGCATTCCGGCGGCGGTGTGATGTCCAGTCGCGCCGGGTCGGCGGCGATACCCGCCCATTCCAGCAGCCGGCACCATCGCGCGGTCTCGTGCAGGCCAGGTTCCGGCAGCGGGCCCCGCAGCTGCGGAAAATCTTTGTGACGGTAGGTGATCGTCCGCTCCGGATCGGTCGCGAGCAGTGCGCCGATGCCGTCGGCCGCGACGCTGTGCAGGTTGACCGCGAAGGTGGGCGGTGGCGCGTTCCAGCGCAGGGCTCCCGCCATGGGCGTGGCGTGCAGGTCGTCGACGCAATCCGCCAGATCGATCACCGGCCGCAGCCAGCCGGGCGCGGCGAGGACGAGCCGGTGTCGCGGCTGGGCGTCGTGTAGCGCGCGCAGCGCGGGAATCGCGGTCAGCAGCTCCCGCAGCCCGTGAGCGCGCAGCGCGAGCGTGACAGTCACAGATGGCCTCCAGTTTCGGCGCTCGGTGCACGGACCCGCCGCCGGACCGGCGTCGTCGGCGGTCCGGGGCGGGTGTGCCACGAAGCTTCGAGGTAGACGCGTCTCGAAGCCCGCCGGCCAGTGCGTCCTCGACGTCGTTGGCGAGGTTCGCAGCAGTCCGGCGGTACTCCCACCGGGTTCGGCGCCGTGATGACCCGGGCGGGAGCGGCATGTGCGAGGCCGCTACTTCGGCACGAAGATGCCGGTGAGATCGGCCTTGCGGATCGGGGTGTCGGGGTTGGCCTGGGCCGCGCACATGAGCTTGATCGCCGCGATGGCGGCATCGACGGTCCTGGCGTCGGGCGTGCCCGAGTCCTCGCGTTCCTGCTCGAGGAACTTCTCGGTGGTCACCCGCTGCTTGTCGGCATCCTGGGCGACGTACTCGTTGCAGGGGGTGTCACCGCCCTTGTTCACGATCTTCTCCGGCTCGTCGCCGCACCCTCCCGCGGCCACCGCCAGCGCCGCCAGCACGGCGATGCCCATCCGGCCGGGCCTGCCCACGGCGCTCATCGCCCGAACCCCGCCAGCGCCGAGGCCAGATCCGGCTCGTCGAGCGCCTCGAGCGCCTGCTGGCGCACGTCGGGGCAGCTCTGCGCGGTGACGGCGTCGATTCGGCCGCGCTCGGTGACGACCACGTCGTTCAGGCCGCCGTTGCGGGCCGCCCAGTTGTGCACGGTGCCGTTGAACGTCACCTTGGCCACCGTGGCGCCCTGATCGCGCCAGGTGTCGATATCGGCGCGCATCATGTCGCACAGCTGCTGCGCGGCTTCGGTGGTGATCTGGTCGGGGTTCGGCACCTGCGCGCTGGTCGGGCTCGGCATGGTGATCGAGACGGTCGCGGGCTCGGGCGTCGCCGCGCCCGGATCGCTGTCGTCGCTCGAGCATGCCGTGAGCGCCGAACCCGCCGCCAGCGCGCCCACGAACAGGGCGAGGCGGCCGAAGGGCCGGTCGATCTGATTCCTCATTCTTCTCTCCCTCGAAGTCGAGCCGCGTTCTCTCCCGGCGCGGGGCGGTGCCGCCGCGCCTGCGAGAACGGGCGAGCGCCCGATTCAGTGACCGGCCGCGTCGCGCAGCCGTCTGCCTTCGCGGACCTTGATCCGGCGGTGCTCGGCGACGATCACGACGACGCCCGTGAGGATGCACACGGCGCTGACCACTCCCGCGATCACCGCCCAGCCCTCGAATCCGTATCCGGCGGCGGTGAGCGTGAGCGCGAGGCTCACGATGCCGATCCCCACGAGGATGATCCCCGGCCAGTTCCGGGCGTCTTCGATGGACTCTCCGGCGTGCGTGCGGGAGGTGCGGGTGTCGTCGGGAAACGTGTGGGACCGGTGCTGCTCCCCGGCGCCGGATCCCGCGCTCGACTCGTTCGGTGCTGGCAGCATCGGATGTCCCTTCTCTCGAGCGGCAACGATTTCGATGCGTGGGCGACCCCGGTCCGGAGCGTTCCGTTCGGCCATCCGGGGCGGCCACAACGCACGGATGCCCGCGTTAACGGATCCGAAACGGGGGTACGACCTGAGCGAGTAGCCCGATCGATGGGCGCTCGTACCGGCGAGAGTCCCAGGAGGACCCCGATGACAACAGCACGGGACATCATGACCCCGAATGTGGAATGCGTCCGGTCCAGCGACACGGTGGTCGCGGCCGCGCAGCGAATGGCGGAGCTGAACGTCGGCGCCTTGCCGATCTGCGGTGAGGACGACAAGTTGAAGGGAATGCTCACCGACCGTGACATCGTCGTCAAAGTGATCGCCCAGCGCAAGGACCCGCTCGGGGTGGACGCGGGCGAACTCGGTGGAGAGTTGATCACCGTCGAGGCCGACGACGATGTGCGCAAAGTGATGTCGGTGATGTCGCAGCATCAGGTGCGCCGGGTGCCGGTGCTGGAGAACGGCCGGCTGGTCGGCATCATCGCGCAGGCCGATGTCGCGACCACGGTCGAGAACGCCCAGTCCGGCAGCACGGTGGAGGCGATCTCGACCGACTTCTGAGCCCGGCCTGCTCAGACCGCGGCCGGGTGCAGGTCGTAGACCGCGTACGCCGCACGGATCACCGGCTGGGCGACATTGCGCACCCGGATGCCGCCCGGCGTCGTGCCGCGCTCCGCTCCCGCGTGCGCGTGGCCGTGCAACGCCAAGTCGGCGCCGTGCTCGTCGATCGCCTCGCCGAGCAGGTAGGAACCGAGGAACGGATAGATCTCCCTCGGCTCGCCGTGCAGGGTGTCGCTGATCGGGGAGTAGTGCGTGAGGGCGACGGTGACGTCGGTGTCCAGCGTCGCCAGCGCCTCGCCGAGCGCGGCGGCCACGTCCACGGTGTGCGCGGCGAATTCGCGCATGATGGGCTCCCCGAAGACGCTCGCGCATTTGCCCGCGAACCCGCCGCCGAAGCCTTTCGTGCCGGCGACCCCGAGGGTGCTCCCGTCGAGGTCGAGCGTCACCGCGGACCCTTCCAGGACGGTGATGCCGTGGTCGTCGAGTACGGTGGCGATCTCTTCGTCGGCGTCGCCGTGGTAGTCGTGATTGCCGAGAACGGCGACGACCGGGATGCCCAAGTCGGCGAATTCCGCCGCCACGACCCGCGCTTCGTCGACGGTGCCGTGGCGGGTCAGGTCGCCCGCCAGTAACAGCACGTCCGCGCGGGAGGGCAGGTCGTGCAGGGCGGGCCGCCACTGCCCTTGCGAATCCACGCCTAGATGTACGTCGCCGACCGCGGCTATCCGCATGCCGCTCAACTCCTTTCGGGTCCGTCCGGTTCCAGCGTCTCGGTCTCGACCGGCGCCGCGGGACGGGTGACATGGACGTCGTTGTGGATCCGGGCGTGCGGAAGCTGCTCGCGCACCACGGTTTCCATCTGTTGCTTGCGCTGATCGCTGCTTACTTCACCGCCGAGCACCACGACGTCGCCCCGGATCGTCACCTGCACACCGAGTTCGGCGGTGCGGGGATCCTCGGCCAGCGCCCGGCGCAATCGTGCGACGAGGTATTGCGGCTGTTCCATCTACTCCACCTTTCCGGTGCGGGTGATGCCGAGATCGTCGAGCAGGCCCATGAAGGCCCGCGCGTAGGGCGAGGCCTTGGTCTGTTCGCGCGCCGACTCCCAGTCCACCTGTTCGCGCAGGTCGCGCGCGATGTGCAGGATCGGGCTCAGGTCCAGGCGATGCGCGTCGAAGACGAGCATCTTGTCCACCATCAGGTCGGTGCCGCTGATCACCGGAGCCTTCGCCGGCCCGATCCGCATCACCGTGGCGCGGTCGAGCAGTTCGTCGGTCACATCGCGATCGTTCGGGCGGTGGATCACGTCGACGAGGATGTCGTCGGCGTAGACCTTGCGCAACCAGTTCTCCGGCGGGTCGCACACCCGCAGGCCCGCGCGGGCCAGCGTCTGGATCGCCCGCGCGCTGTCCTCCGGTTTGACGAAGATGTCGACGTCGTGCTGGGAGGCGGGGCCGCCGCGGGCATAGACCGCGCAGCCGCCCGCCACCGCGAAACGGATGTCGGTCGCGGCCAGTGCGTTCACCGTACGGGTGAGCGCGTGCAGCAGTTGATCGGTAGTCGCAACCATGCAGCGGTGGTACCCGGCGGACACCGGGTTAATCGGCGTTTCTCCGGGTATGCGACCGGATACCGAGGGCTCGCACGCGTCACCGTACCGGGCTTTCGAACCATCGGTTTCGGGACCGAGAGGAGCGACTCATGCCCAAGACCACAGCACGCGGTGGAGTCGACAAGTCCGAGCTGCCGAGCACCCTGGCGCGGTCGGAGGCCAAGGCGCAGCGCACCTTCGCCGAGGCGCACGACGCCGCGCTCGAACAGTACGACGGCGACGAGGAGCGCGCCCACCGCGTCGCCTACGCCGCGCTGAAGCACAGCTACGAGCGAGTCGGCGACCGCTGGGAGCCCAAACCCAGCCGCGGACCCTCCGACGAACGAGCCGAACAGGGCGGCCCGAACGCCCGGGGGGAGACCGCCGAAGGCGTCGACGCCAACGCTTCCAAAGAGCACCTGCTGGCCATCGCCCGGCGGCTGGCGATCTCCGGGCGATCCCGGATGACCAAGGACGAACTCGTCGAGGCGATCAAGAAACGCAATCGCCGGGAGGCCGCGCGTGCCCGAGAATGACGACGCCTGGGCGCGCCGCGCCCGGGGCGAGACCGAACTCGAACGGCTGGACCGGAACTGGGGCAGCCTGGTGCAAGAACTGCGCGTCGTGCAGACCGGTGTGCAGTTCCTGTTCGGGGCGTTGCTGATCCTGCCGTTCCAGGCGTCCTTCGGCACGCTGTCGTCGGGCATGCGGGCGCTGTACCTGGCCACCTTCGCCGCGGTGCTGGGGGCGACGGTGTTCCTGATCGCGCCGGTGTCCTGGCATCGGATCCTGTTCCGCCGTCATCGGCTGGGCAACGTCGTCGCCGCCGCGCACCGGTGCGCGATGGCAGGTGTCGCCCTGCTGGGTCTGGCGTTGATCGGCGCGGTGATCCTCGTGGTGGACTACGTGACGGGGACGATCGCGGCGGTGATCTCCGCGGTCGTCGCCATCGCGTTGTTCGTCTCGACATGGCTCGTCGCGCCGTGGCGCTGGCGCAGCGCCTCGGCGGAGGCCGCGTCCGACCAGTACTGACTACTCCGACCGGTACCGGCTACCTGGCCCAGGACACGACCTCGCCCGCCCGGGCCGGAGCGCCGCGGTGGTAGGCGCTGAGCGTCTCGGTCGCGACGCGATCCCAGGAATTGCGGCTCGCGGCTCGCTGATAACCGGCGGCCCCCCACGTTTCGCGCAATGTCGTGTCGGTGAGCAGCGGGCGCACCGCCCGCGCGATCGCGTCCGGTTCGGGCGGGGCGACGAATCGGCCGGTGACACCGTCGACCACCGTATCGAGCAGTCCGCCGACCGCCGTGGCCACGACCGGCTTCCCGCATGCCATCGCCTCCAGCGCCACCCGGCCCGATGGCTCGTACCAGGGGGTGCAGAGCACGACGTCGGCCGAGCGGTACAGCCGCGGCAGCATCGGCCGCGTCACCGAGCCGGCCAGCCGAAGTCGTTCGCGCACACCGTGGTCGGAGGCGATGCGGCGCAGCCTGCGGCCTTCGGCGTCGTCTTCGTCGTCGGCGGCGGGGCCGCCCGCGATCACCAGTTCGGTGTCGGGGAGGTCGGCCAGTGCCCGGACGACCGGGTCGAAACCGCTGCGCCGCACCAGCTCTCCCGAAGCGACCAATCGGTGCGTCGCATGCCGATCGGCGGCGGCGCCCTCCGGGGTGAACGTGGTGAGATCCACCCCGCAGGGCACCATCGACGTGCGGAAGCGCGGCACACCCATCCTGGCCAGCTCCCCTACCTCTTCCGAGCAGGTCGCCACGACGTGCGCCGCGCGCGTCGCGATGAGCCGCTCGAACCGGATGCGCGAGCGAGGGCTCGGGTCGGCGAGACCTTCGCTGCGTCGCTGCACGGTGCCGAGTCCGTGGAAAGTCAGCACCACCGGGATGCCGTGTGCCCGCGACGCCAGCTCCGCGGCGAGCCCGGACTTCCAGTAGTGCGCGTGCGCGATGTCCGGTTGCTCGGCAGTCCAGTGCCGCCGCAGGAACGTGCCGAACTCGCCGAGGTAGGGCAGTGTCCGATCAGCCGGCAGCGGAGTCGGCGGTCCGGCTTGGACGTGCACTACTCGGTAGCCGCCCTCGGCGAACAGTTCGGCGGGGGCCCGCGGACTGGTGCGCCGCGTATACACCGTCACGTCGTGCCCGCGTCGGGCGTATGCCGCGGACAATTCGGCTACGTACCGGCCGCGGCCGCCGCCACCGGCTGGACCTTCTTCGGCGAGTGGGCTGGCGTCTTCGGAAACCATGGCAATCTTCACCGGGTGCTCCGTTCTCCTCGCGGGGCGCCGCACGCACGCGCGGATCCGCGCGGCTGCCCTACGACCGGCATCGCGTGACGTTCGGGATATCTGTTCCGGATATGCCCGGCGGCGCGCCGATGAAACCCCACGTCAAAGGTCGCTTTGCCAGCCGAACGGTCGGTTCGTTCCGGTGGGCGGGCCCTCCGGCGGCAGTTACGTTCTCCTACCGAACGCTGTCGGTAGCCGGTCGGCCGTGCCACACTGTAGAGAGGTTGAGATCACAGCCGACCCCGGTTCGACGCATTCGGCGCAGCCGGTCGATGGGACGGCACGGCAACCGATTCGCGTTCGCGCCGCCCCTCGCCCCTAAGCGCTGCCGAGGACTGGATACCCCCTACACGGGAGGTTCGACTTGTCTGCCATTTCTCTGCTACGGGAGCACGCGGAGGGCGTGCATCTCAATGGTTCGGGACCGGGGCGTCGTAGGGACAGCCGGTTGTGGGCACAGCGGGTGGACCGCCGCCGCGAATGCGTGGTGGTTCGAGTCGAAGGCGAGTTGGACGCCGCCGTGTCGGCCGAGTTCTTCGAGACGGTCGACCGTGCGTTGCAGTCACCGTGCGACGCCGTGGTGATCGATCTGCGGGCCGCGAGGTTCATGAGTCTGCGCGCGGCCGTACGGCTCGGCGCGCTGCGCAGGGACGGGGTGGGTCGTCCGGATCTGCGAATCGTCGCGGGTGGACCGGGAGTGGAGCGCGCGCTCGAGGTGACCGGCGTGCGGTCGTTGTTCCCGAGCTACTCGTCCATGCGGACAGCGCTGGACGCCTGAGGGGGTCGCCGCCGAGCCGGCCGATGTGGCTCGTTCCGATCCGGTCCCGCCGGGCGCATCGGCATCGGATACTTCAGTGGTGAGTGACAGTGGGTCGGTACAGCCCGAGGACGCCCTCGCGCTGGACCGGGTGATCGGTATGGGAACGCCGCAGAGTGTCGGCAGTTTCCGATTCTGGTTCGGCGACCAGCGCTGGGAATGGTCGGACGAGGTCGCGTCGATGCACGGTTATCGACCGGGGACGGTGACGCCGACGACGGAGTTGCTGCTGACGCACAAGCATCCCGAGGATCGCGACGCGGTGGCCAGCGCCTTGGCGCGGTCGATCGCGAACGCGGAGCCTTTCTCCAGCAGGCACCGCATCATCGACACCACCGGCCTGGTGCGCCACGTGATCCTGGTCGCCGATCGGTTGGCCGACGAGTCCGGCGACGTGGTCGGCACCGCCGGGTACTACATCGACGTCACCGGGACCCTCGCCGAACACCGGCAGGAGACGCTGGACGGCGCCCTGCCCGAGCTCTACGCCGCCAGGGCGGTGATCGAACAGGCCAAGGGCGCACTCATGCTGGTCTACGGCATCGGCGCCGAACAGGCGTTCCGGGTGCTCAGCTGGCGATCGCAGGAAACGAACGTCAAGCTGCGCGCCCTGGCCGCGCGTCTGGTCGCCGATCTGCCCGGACTCGCCGGCATCACGCCGGGTCTGCGGACCGAATTCGACCATCTACTTCTCACCGCCCACGAGGGGATCGACGGCCCCTGACCCGCGTTTCGATCCGCCCGCGGCGGGTACGTCCACCGACGAGGAACGCGGCGGTCTTACTGCTCCACTGTCCGCGGCGTCTGCGGTGTTCCGGTTGCTCAGGGGCGCTCGCAGCGGAATCCAGGCCACAGTGGAGTGGCTGCGAGGACAAGGTGGTGATGGGCAAATGGGGGAGTGGACGTTCCGATCCTCTACCGAGACGACGACAGTCGGGGTGCGGGTGCCCGCCCGGCTGGAGCAGCTGACCATGCTGCGCGCGCTCGCCGAGACGGTTGCCCTCATCGCCGACTTCGCCTTGGACGAGGTGACCGACATCCGGCTGGCGCTCGACGAGGTGGCCACCTCGCTCATTCTGGACGCGACCACCGGCTCGATGCTCGACTGCGAGTTCACCTACGACACCGACAAGATGTTCGTGCACGTGTCGTCGGTCGCTGCGACCGATTCGGTGGTCGGCCAGGCGGGCTTCGGCTGGCACATCGTGCGGACCCTGACCGATTCGATCGCGGCGGCCCAGGGGTCCTACGACAGCGTGCTCGGCGGATATCCGACCGTGATCGACTTCAGCTGGGTGCGGGGTGCTCCGAATGGCGGGTGAGCCGAGGTCGCGGGGGGACACCTACGACAACATCGAGCCGCTGTTCGAGAAGATCGCCGCGCTGGATTCGGACGATCCGCGCCGGGAGCCGATGCGCCAAGAGCTGATCGAGCGCTGCCTGCCCCTGGCCGAGCACATCGCCCGCAAGTTCGCCGGGCGCGGCGAGAACTTCGACGACCTGCTGCAAGTCGCGCGCCTGGGATTGGTGCAGGCCGCGGACCGTTTCGACGTCGCGCGCGGGTCGTCGTTCCTGTCCTTCGCGGTGCCCACCATCATGGGTGAGGTCCGGCGGCATTTCCGGGACAACACCTGGGCCGTGCGGGTGCCGCGCCGGACGAAGGAGATCCAGCTGAGCATCGGCCCGACCGTCGAGGCGCTGTCGCAGCGGCTGGGCCGGATGCCACGAGCCAGGGAGATCGCGGCGGAGCTGGATGTCGATCTGGTCGAGGTGACCCAGGCTCTGATCGCGGGTAACGCCTACCAGTCGTCGTCGATCGACGCGGTGGTCGGCGCGGACGCCGAGAGCGCCCCGCAGCCCCTGCTGGACAGCCTCGGGATCGAGGAATCCTCCTACCATCTGGTCGAGGACGTCATGGCGGTGAAACCGCTGCTCGGCGAGCTTCCCGAACGCGAACGCCAGGTGCTGATCATGCGCTTCTTCGAGTCGCTGACGCAGAACCAGATCGCCGAGCGGCTCGGCGTCTCCCAGATGCATGTCTCGCGCATCCTGTCCAGGACGTTGAACTCGCTGCGCGAGCAGGCGCTGCGGGACTGAGCCGCGGGTGCTACACCGGGTTCGGCGGCGCCGGGTCCGGTGACGGCCCCGGCAGCCCCGGGTCCGGCGCCGGGCGGGCCG
>NZ_BAFS01000143.1 GCF_000308415.1 Nocardia asiatica NBRC 100129
GGCGGTCATGGCCGTGGCGATGTAACCGGGCGCCACCGCGTTCACGGTGACGCCGTAGGGGCCGAGTTCGAGGGCGAGCGTCGCCGTCAGGCCCTGGATGCCCGCCTTGGCGGCCGCGTAATTGGCCTGGCCGCGATTGCCCAGCGCCGACCGGCTCGACAGCGACACGATCCGGCCGTAACGCTGGGCCACCATGAACGTCTGCGCGGCCTGCGCGCAGTGGTAGGCGCCGGTCAGATTCACCGCGAGCACCGCGTTCCAGTCCTGCTCGGACAGGCGGAAGAACAGGTCGTCACGGGTGATGCCCGCGTTGTTGACCAAGATCTGCGGGCTGCCCAGATCGGTGGCGATGCGGTCGAACACGGTCCGCACCGAATCGCGCTCGGTGACGTCGCAGACGTAACCGCGCGCCACGCCGCCGGCCGCGTTGATCCGCCCGGCGGTCTCGTCGGGAGCGTTGCGGTCCAGTACGGCGACGGCGGCGCCCTCGGCGGCCAAGCGCAGCGCGGTGGCCGCGCCGATGCCCTGGGCGGCGCCGGTGACGACGGCGACCCGATCGGTGAAGCGATGCATCGAATGTCCTCCGGTCAGAACGCGGCGACGCCGGTGAGGGCGCGGCCGATGAGCAATTTCTGGATCTGGCTCGTTCCCTCGTAGAGGGTCATCACCTTGGCGTCGCGGAGATATTTGCCCACCGGGAACTCATCGATGTAGCCGTACCCGCCGAACACCTGCACCGCGCGATCGGCCGCACGGACCGCGGCCTCGGACGCGAACAGCTTCGCCTGCGAGGAGGCCACGGCGAAGTCCTCGCCGCGGTCGACGAGATCGGCCACCCGCCATACCAGCAGCCGCGCCGCGTCGACGTCCAGCGCGATGTCGGCGAGCAGTTCCTGAACGAGCTGATGCGCTGCGATCGGCTTGCCGAACTGCTTGCGCTGGGTGGCGTAGCCGACCGCCGCGTCCAGACACGCCTTCGCCAAGCCGACGCATCCGGCCGCCACCGACATGCGGCCCTTGGCCAGCGCCGCCATCGCCACGGTGAAGCCTTTGCCTTCGGCGTGCAGGCGGGCACTGTCGGGTACCCGCACCCCGTCGAGCACGAGTTCGGCCGTGGCCTGTCCGCGCAGTCCCAGCTTGCCGTGGATCTCGCGTGCGGTGAATCCGGGTGAGTCGGTCGGCACCAGGAACGCGGTGATGCCGCGGTGCCCCTCGCCGCCGGTGCGCGCGAACACCAGCGCCACCTCGGCCCAGGTGCCGTTCGTGATGAACATCTTCGTGCCCGACAGCACCCAGTCCGAGCCGTCGCGCACGGCGCGGGTGCGCAACTGGGCGGCGTCGGATCCGGTGCCCGGCTCGGTGAGCGCGAAACAGCCGAGCGCTTCGCCGGCGACGAGCCGCGTGAGCCAGGTCCGTTTCTGGTCCTCGGTCCCGAAGTGGTGAATCGACTTGGCGACCAAGCCGAGGGAGACCGAGACGATGCCGCGCACGGCCGAATCGCCGCGGCCGAGCTCCTCCAGGACCAGACAGTAGGTGAGGTGGTCGCCCGAGCTGCCGCCGTACTGCTCCGGGATGGTGAGGCCGAGGAAGCCCAGCGCGCCGAGGCGGCCGACGATCGCCCGGTCCACGCTTTCCTCGCGATCCCATCGCGCGGCGTGCGGCGCGACCTCGCGGTCGACGAAATCGGCCGCCAGCTGCCGTGCTGCGGTCTGCTCGTCGGACAGTTCGAGATCCATGGCGGTAGGCTAGCGACAGTTAAACTAACGCCGCAAGTTTTTCCAGCCGACTGCCTGAAAGCTGTACGGCAGGCCGAAGCGAGGTGCGGGTCCAGCCCCGCCGAAGTCGTCTCGCTGCTGCGCTCCGGCGCCGGTCGGATGTATGGCTCGCCAGCCGGAATTCCGCGACCGAACGGTGCGTCGATGTGGCTGCGGACCCCACGGGCTTTCCACGAGGCCCCGGCCCAGCGCGGCGCTGGCCCTGTGTGCGGAGTGACGGCGTCGCGTGCGACCGCGCGCCGTTGAACGAGTCGACGCGGCGGTCAGCCGGTGGTGACCGCGCCGCACTCGGTCGCGAGCCAGGCGGGGAACTCGGTGAGGCTGGTGAGCACCACGTCCGCGCCCGCCGCGCGCAGTTCGGCGGCCGTGCACGGTCCGGTGCTGACGCCCACCGCGAACACGTCCGCGGCTCGCGCACCGTTCATGTCGCCCACGTGGTCGCCGACGAACAGGTGCGCGCCCTGTTCGCGCAGCGTCGCGGCCTTGCCCGCCGACCAGAGGTCGCCCGCGAGATGGTCCACGCGCCAGCCGAGTTCGGCGATGTGCAGCTGTGCGAGCGGGGCGTGCTTACCGGTGACCACGAGTACTCGTCCGGCGCGCGCCTGCACGGCTGCCAGTGCGGCTTGTGCGCCGGGCATCGGGGGTATGGCCGAGACCAGCGTCGGATACAACGCCCGGTAGCGGGTCACCAGAGCCGGGACCAGTTCCTCGGGCGCGCCCGCTTCGACGAGCAGGGTGGCCAGCGGCGGGCCGAGCCGATCGGCGAAGGTCGTCCCGCACAGGGGCAGATCGAATTCGGCGCCGAGCAGGTCGATGGCTCGGGCGACACCCGGCCGGGAGTCGATCAGCGTCATGTCGAGGTCGAAGCCCACGGTCCAGGTCACCCTCATGACCCTAATCGCCGGTGCCGGGGTATGCCGGTCCGGCTGTTGTGATTCACAACTCCGCCGCGAGAGGGTGAGGCCGGTGGGACGCCGGAGGCAGCGGCGTCCCGGATTCACGTGGAACCCGCGATGCATTCGATGCCACGAAACCAGCTGCCGCGCATCGGGATTGCGCAGCGAGTGCAAACGTGCGTCAGGTGCGGCGCAAGGGCGCCGCGCGCTTGGCATAACCGCTGATCGGCCCGATCTCCATCCGGTCGATGCCGGGCAGCGCGGCGATCCGCTCGGTGGTGTAGCGGAACAGGGCGTCCGCGTCGCGGCAGACGACGCACACCAGCAGATTGTGTGGTCCGGTTGTCGCCGCCACGAACGCCGCCTCCGCATCGGCGGCCAGCGCGGTCGCGACGGCGAGCAGATGTGCGGGCGCGACGGCGAGCCACAGCAGACTCTGCACGGTGAATCCGAACAACGCGGGATCGATCTCGACGTCGAAACCGAGGACCCGGGCGCCGCGCAGTTCCTCGACCCGCCGCCGCACCGCGGTTTCCGACCAGCCGACGGTACGCGCGAGCCGCGGGTAGGTCGCCCGCCCGTCGGCGGCCAGCGCGGGAAGCAGGCGCTGATCCAGTTCGCTCGGCGCCACCGCTTGGGGTGGGTCCGCGCCGGGCGCGCGCAGGGCCGCGCTCTGCTCGGTGGACAGCGCCGACATTCGGCCATGCCAGCGGCGTCGCATGAGGTGCCGAAGCACGCGATGGGCGTCCACGGTTCGCACGGCGGGGTGGCGGCCGAGTTCGGGCAGGGGAGCGTCGCCGGGGACGCGGAACAGACAGGTGAGCTCGACGCCGCCGGCGATGACCGTCACCCAGGCCGTGTCGGCGCGGCTCGCCAGCGCACGGGCCAACGCGGCGGTGGCCTCCGGGCGGACTCGCAGGCGGACCAGCCACTCGGCGTAACCCACGCGTCCGGTGTCGGCGACGCCGGTGACCCGTAGCCCTCCGGTGTCGAGCAGCCTGCGGTAGCGGCGAGCCAAGGTGCGTTCGGAGACCTCCAGCACCGGCGAAAGCCTGCTGAACGGGACACGACCGTCGAGCTGCAAGGCGTGCAGCAACCTCCGGTCGATGTCGTCCAGGGTGACCGAATCCACCATGTCAGGGTAGGGCAGTGTCGGAATCCGGCGGATCCGCTGTGCTGACGGGCGGTCCGTCGGATGCCGGGCCAGCATCGACGGCGTGCAGAAACCGATCGACGCCATCCACCACACCGGAATCCTGACTCGCGACCTGGACGGTCTGGAACGCCGCTACCTCGACCTCGGCTTCACCCTGAGTCCCCGCTCGCGGCACCTGCTGAGCGCGCGCCCCGGCGAACCGCCCACGCCCGGATGCACGGCCAACCGGTGCGCGCTGTTCGGCGGCTCCTACCTCGAACTGCTCGGGATCGTGGACGAGTCCGCGCCGGACCCGTGGCACACCAAAGCGATGGCCGACGAGTACGAAGGCTTCCGCCTGCTCAATCTCGAAACCGGCGACGCGGAGGCGGCCCGGCGGCAGCTCACGGCGGCGGGACTGCGCGCGACCGGCGTGCTCGACCTCGAGCGCGATGTCGAGACCGAGGACGGCATCCGCACGGTGCGCGCGCGTGCGGTGCATGTGGACCCCGGTTCGACACCGGAGGCGTTGCTGGGCGTCGCACAGCATCTCACGCGTGCGTACGTACACCAGCCGCGCTATCTGTCGCACCCGAACGGCGCCCGCGCCATCGCCGCCGTGCTCATCGTCGTGGAAGACGCCGAGTTCGACGCGGTCGTCGAGCGATACGGCCGCATCCTGGCCGTCTCCGCCGTGTGCGAAGGGCCGCTGACCGTGTTGAAGATGGCCTCGGGACGACTGGAGTTGGTGCGCGCGTCCCGGACCGGCGCTGTGCTGCCGGGAGAGGAGGCGCCCGCACCGTCCTACTTGGCCGCCATGACCATCACTGTGCGAGACCTGGCCGTCGCGCGGGAGGTCGTCGCGAAGGCCGATGTGCCGGTTCGTGAGACGGACGACGGCTTCTTCGTCTCCGCCCGGGACGCTTACGGCGCGGGCCTGTTCTTCGTGGCGGGCTGACTCAGGACTCGGAGTGGGGTTCGGCGAGGGTGGAGCGCTTGCGGCCGTATGCGAGGTAGACCGCGATGCCCACCAGCACCCACACGCCGAACCGCACCCAGGTCAACGCCTCGAGCGTGGTCGCGAGCAGGACACAGCCGATCAGCGCGAGGATCGGAACCAGCGGCACGAGCGGGGTGCGGAACGGGCGTTCACGCTCGGGCTCCACCCGCCGCAGGACCAGCACGCCGACGCACACCACCGCGAACGCCGAGAGGGCGCCGATGTTCACCAGTTCCACCACGATGTCGATCGGAAGCATGCCCGCGATCACCGCGCCGACCGCTCCGAGCAGCAACGTCAGCCGTACCGGGGTCGAGCTTTTCCCGGTCGCGGCGAGGCGGTAGGGCAGCAGCCGGTCGCGGCACATCGCGAACATCAACCGGACCTGCGCGTACACGATCAGCAGCAGCCCCTTCGTCAGCGCGACGATCGAGGCGATCACGATGACGTCGCCGATCCAGCCGATGCGCACCGCGCCGAACGCGGTCGCGATCGGTGCGCTGTTGTTCAGCGTCGCGAACGGCACCATGCCGGTGAGCACGGCGCTGACCAGCGCGTATAGCGCGGTGGCGATGAGCACCGTGCCGATGATGGCCCAGGGTACGTCGCGGCGCGGCTCCCGGGCCTCTTCCGCCGACGCGGCGACCACGTCGAAACCGAGGAAGGCGAAGAACGCGATCGCCGCCCCGCCGACGACGCCCCCGATCCCGAACGGGGCGAAAGGCGTCCAGTTGTCCACCTCCACGTGCGGTGCGCCGATGACGACCACCAGCACGAGCACGCCGATGGTCACGCCCACCAGCACTTTGGTGATGCGCGCGGTGAACGTGACCTCTCCGGCCAGCACCGCGACGACGGCCGCGACGATCAGCACCGCGGGCAGATTCACCACCCCGCCTTCGGCGGGCCCCGCGCTGAGCGCGTGCGGGATGGTGAGGCCGAACAGCGAATCCAGCGCGGACACGGTCGTCCCGGACCAGCCGATGGCCACCGCGGCGCCCGCGATGACGAACTCCAGCAGCAGGTTCCAGCCCACCAGGAACGCCGGTCCCTCACCGAGGGTCGCGTAGGTGTAGGTGTAGGCGCTGCCCGAGACCGGCACCATCGCCGCGAGCTCGCTGTAGCACAGCGCCACCAGCACGCACACCGCTCCCGCCAGCGCGAACGACAGCACGATGGCGGGCCCGGCCTTCTCCGCGGCGGCCACGCCGGTGATGACGAAGATCCCGGCGCCGACGATGGTGCCCACGCCCATGGCGGTCAGATCGAGTCGCCCGAGCCTGCGCGCCAGCGTGGGCGCGCCCGCCTCGGTCGCGGTGTCGGGCAGGCGACGGCGCCATCGCCGGGCTGATGGGGTGGTCATGACTCCCTTACGAAAACGGTCCGTCGGTCGCGGCCGGTGTGCCGACCGATGGACCATTCTCGCCGTGCTGCCCCCCGTGGGAATAACTGGGGGGTTGCGGCCGTGCCCGTTCCGGCCGCGGATCGCTCAGCTGCTGGAAGACGCCGCGAAAGGCGTGGCGGCGGCGACGCGGGCGGTGCGGTTGGGATGCCGCCACAGGCCCTTGCGCTCGAGGATCGGCAGCACGCCTTCGCCGAACCAGTACGCCTCTTCCAGATGCGGGTAACCGGACAGGATGAAGTGCCTGATGCCGAGGCGCGCGTACTCGGCCAGCCGATCGGCGACTTCGGCGTGTGAGCCGACCAGCGCGGTGCCCGCGCCGCCGCGGACCAACCCGACGCCCGCCCAGAGGTTGGGGGCGATCTCCAGTCGCTCGGTGCTGCCGCCGTGCAGTGCCGACATCCGTCGCTGGCCTTCGGATTCACTGCGCGCCAGACTGGCCTGTACCCGTTCGATGTCGGCGGGGTCGATGCCGGCCAGGAGGCGATCGGCCTCGGCCCATGCCTGCTCGGAGGTGTCCCGGCTGATCACGTGAACGCGCAGGCCGTAGTCGAGTACGCGTCCGTGGTCCACGGCCAGACGGCGGATCCACTCGAGTTTCCCGCTCACCGCCGGCAGCGGCTCGCCCCAGGTCAGGTAGGTGTCGCTGTAGCGGGCCGCGATCGGGCCCGCCGGTTCGGAGGAGCCGCCGAAGAACACCGGCGGCACCGGGTCCGGACGGTTGCTCAGCAGTGCCTGGCGTACCCGCAGGTGCTCGCCCTCGAACGTCACCGGCTCGGTGGAGGTCCACAGCTCTCGCACCACGTGCAGGAATTCGCCGGTGCGGGCGTAGCGCTGCGCCTTGTCCAGGAAGTCGCCGTAGGCCTCCTGCTCGTGCGGCTCGCCGCCGGTCACCACGTTGAGCAGTAACCTGCCCCCGGAGTGTCGCTGGAAGGTCGCCGCCATCTGCGCCGCGAGCGTCGGGCTGACCAGCCCCGGGCGGAAGGCCACCAGGAACTTCAGCGTCTCGGTGGTCTCGACCATCATGGCGGTGGTCAGCCAGGCGTCCTCGCACCACGCGCCGGTGGGGGTGAGCACGGCCTCGAAGCCGTTGTCCTCGGCCGCGGCGCCGATCTGGTTCAGGTACCGCAGGGTGGCCGGGCGGTCGCCGGACATGAAGGTGCCGTGCCCGCCTGCGACCAGCCCGCGGGAATCGCCGTAGGTGGGCAGGAACCAGTGGAACGACAGACTCATGCGGAGCCAACTCCCTTCCGGAGACCGCGGCCGGGCCGCCCGTGGCGACCGCCGCGCGAAGCGCCGGTCCGCGGCGATCACGGACACGACACCTCGGATAGCGGGACAGAACGAGACGGTGCGCCTCGAGGGCGCGCCGCAGTGGTCAATGCTGGGCGCTCGGACTGCTCGGGTCACGGGTTGGAACCAAGCCGGTTTTTATTCGCGTGTCCGTACGTGTCACTATTCCGGGTCTAGACGTAACCCCGAATAACACGTAACCTGGCCTCAGCACGCACCCCACGGTGTGCGAGGCGGACGGACGAAACGAGTACCTCAATGACGCGGCATGTCGACGTACTGATCATCGGCGCTGGGCTGTCCGGAATCGGCATGGCCTGCCATCTCACCAAGGAGCGGACGGGACGAAGCTACGCGATCCTGGAACGCAGGACCGCCATCGGCGGCACGTGGGATCTGTTCCGATACCCCGGCATTCGTTCCGACTCCGATATGTACACCTTCGGCTACGGCTTCCGTCCCTGGAACGGCACCAAGGTCCTCGCCGACGGGCCGAACATCCGCCGGTACATCGAGGAGACGGCGGCCGAATACGGCGTCACCGAGCACATCCGGTTCGGCCGCAAGGTGACTACGGCGCGCTGGTCCAGCGAGACGGCCACCTGGACGGTCGAGACGCTCGACGAGCGGACCGGTGAGACCGAGGTCTACACCGGAAACTTCCTGGTCGGCTGCACCGGCTACTACGACTACGACAACGGCTACCGCCCGAAGTTCCCCGGCGAGGAGAACTTCGGCGGGCAGATCGTGCACCCCCAGCACTGGCCCGAAGACCTCGACTACACCGGCAAGCGGGTCGTGGTGATCGGCTCAGGGGCCACCGCGATCACGCTGATCCCGGCCATGGCCGACGCGGCGGCGCACGTCACCATGTTGCAGCGCTCGCCGACCTACATCACCGCGCTGCCCGCCGACGACCCGGTCGCGGTGGGGATGAAGACCGCCAGAGTGCCGGAGAAGCTCGCCTACCGGATCGGGCGGGCGCGCAATATCGCCTTGCAGCGCGCCAGCTTCCAGCTCTCCCGGACCAATCCCGAAGCGGCCAAGAAGCTGCTGCTGGCCGCCGTGCGGATGCAGGTCGGCCGGGACATCGACATGCGCCACTTCACCCCCTCCTACAACCCGTGGGACCAGCGCCTGTGCGTGGTGCCCAACGGTGACCTCTTCAAGGTGCTGCGCAGTGGCAAGGCGTCCATCGTCACCGACCGCATCGAGACCTTCGCCGAGACCGGCATCCGCCTGGCCTCCGGCGAGGAACTACCCGCCGACCTGGTGATCAGCGCGACCGGGCTGAACGTGCAGATGCTCGGCGGCCTGAGCATGGAGATCGACGGCGAGCCGGTGGTCACCCGCGAACGGGTGGTCTACAAGGGCGCGATGCTCGACGGCGTGCCGAACGCGGTGATGGTGCTCGGCTACACCAACGCGTCGTGGACGCTGAAGGCCGACCTCGCGGCCGAGTACTTCTGCCGCGTGCTCAACCACATGAAGAACAACGGTTACACCCGGGTCGAGGCCGTGGCCACCGACCGCGATCGCGGCGCCGATTCGGTGATGGGCGGTGCGCTGACCTCCGGCTACATCCAGCGCGGCGACGCGGTGATGCCCCGGCAGGGCACCAACGGCCCGTGGCAGGTGATCAACAACTACTTCCGCGACCGCAAGCTGCTGCGCAAGGGCGCGCTGGAGGACGGTGTGCTCTCCTTCAGCCGCGCCGAGCAGTCGCCGACCGCCGCCGGGCGGCTGGAAGGCACCCGCAGCGCCTGAGCGCCGCCCGGCGGTTCACCGCGGGCATCAGGTGCCCGCCGCGAGCCCGGACAGCGCGCACAGCGCGGTGCGCGAGTAGTGCGGGCCCGCGATCGCAGCGGCTCGCTCGGGCGGCGGTCCGCCGGGCACGTTGTGCACCGCATGCGCGAAGCCGCTGTCAGAGCAGCATGTTGCGCAGCAGAAGTTACTGTTGTCGATCGGCGTGCTCGGCGGCGAAAGGTACCTGGGTCGCGCCCGGGATCCGCCCATCCGATCCGGGCGCACCGCACCCTCGTGACGGAACGCCGAACTCGACACGGACCGAAAGCGTCGAACGTGCCTTCGTTCGCTACAGACCCAGCAGAGTTGCCGCGACGGTCTCGATGGCGTCGCGGTACTCGGTGCGGCTGGGCTCGTCGGCATTCCGCCGGGCCAGCACGCCCGCGGTGAGGGTGTAGCCGACGGTTTCCGCGATCACGCGCGGCGCTACCGCCGCGGTGACGCGGCCCGCGTCCAGCTGGCGTTGCAGATACCGGGTGAAGCGGCGGATCGGGCGTTCGGTGATCTCCTCGGCCAGCGCGGCCACCTTCGGGTCCACCGCTCCGCGTTCATCGATCAGGCGCAGCAGCGGTCCCGCCGTCGCGACGGCGTCGGCGAAGGACTCGATGGTGGCGCGCAACATCGCGCGCGGGTCGTCGTCCTGGATGCCCGGCTCCTGGGCGGCGAGGAAGTCGTCGCGCACCCGTTCGGCCAAGGCGAAGAAGATCTCTTCCTTCGAGGCGAAATAGACGTACATGGTAGCGCGGGAGACGCCCGCCTCCGCCGTGATGGCGGCGACCGTGGTGTTGTCGTAGCCGCGCTCGGCGAACACCCGGGCTGCGGCGTCGAGGAGGTCGCGATGCCGCGAGGTATGCGAGCGTTCCCGCGCGGCGCGCACCGACCAGGTGGACTGGGTCACGCGGTCATCGTCGCGCATGTTGACGTTGACGTCAATGTCAACGACACTGTGCGGCATGCAGGTCGTCGTGGTGAACAGGGGAGAAGTGGCGGTTCGGGTGCTGCGCACCGCCCGGGAGCGCGGTTGGCGCACCCTGGCGGTGTACACCGCCGAGGAGCAGCACGCGCTGCACGTCCGCCTGGCCGACGAGGCCGTGGTGTTGCCGGGCGTCGGAGCCGCCGCCTACCTCGACGTGGCGGCCGTCGTCGCGGCGGCCAGAAAAGCGGGGCCGGGCGCGCTCGTCCACCCGGGCTACGGATTCCTCAGTGAGAGCGCGGAATTGGCGCAGGCGTGCGCCGCGGCCGACCTGGTGTTCGTCGGGCCGTCGGCCGAGGCGCTCGGCGTCTTCGGTGACAAGACCGCGGCTCGCGCGGCGGCCGAGCGCGCGGGGGTCCCGGTGATCCCGGCAACTCGCCGCGGGGCGGAGATCGCCGAGGTCGAGAAACTGCTGTCCGAGCATCCGGATGGGGTGATGGTGAAAGCCGCCGCCGGGGGCGGAGGGCGCGGCATGCGGGCGGTGCGCGACGCGGCTTCCCTCCTGGACGCGGTCGAGCGCTGCCGCGCGGAGGCACTGGCCGGATTCGGTGACGACGGTGTCTACGCGGAGGCGCTGATCACCGGCGCACGCCACATCGAAGTGCAGATCGTCGCGGACGGCCACGCCGCGACGGCCGTCGGGGACCGCGATTGCAGCGTTCAGCGCAGACAGCAGAAACTGGTCGAAGTGGCCCCCGCTCCCGAACTGTCCGCGGCATTGCGGGAGCGATTGCACAGCTGGGCCGTGCGGGTCGCCGAATCCGTCGGCTGTCGCGGTGTGGTCACCGTCGAGTTCCTGGTACGCGATGAAGACGCGTGGTTTCTCGAGGTCAACCCGCGCCTGCAGGTCGAGCACACCGTCACCGAAGCGGTCACGGGCCTCGACCTGGTCGCCGTCCAATGCGATCTCGCCCGCGGCGCCACGCTGGCCGATCTCGCACTGCCGGCACCCGGTTCCGCACGTGGCTACGCGGTGCAGGCACGTCTGAACGCCGAGATCCTGACCGCGGGCGGCGACGTGCTACCCGCCACCGGCACGCTGACCCACTTCGCGCCGCCCACCGGTAGCGGCGTGCGAGTCGACACGGCCGCGTTCGCCGGAATGCGGCAGGACGCGCGATTCGACTCCCTGCTGGCGAAGATCGTCGCGTCCGGTCCGTCGTATCCGGCGGCGCTGCGCCGGTGCGCGGACGCGCTGGCCGAGACCGTCGTGGCCGGGGTGGGCACCAACGCCGCGGTGCTGCGCGTGGTCCTGGCGGAGCTGGCGGACGGCCGCGTGGTGCCGACCAGCTGGTTCGAGCGGCACCTCGACGAATTGGTCGAACGCGCCGGGGAATTCCCGAGTCCCGTGCCTGCTCCGCCGAGCACGGAAGTCGCGGCGGCGCCGGTGCCGTTGGCGGACGACGAGCACGCGGTGCTGTCGCCGATGGGCGGCACGGTGGTCGCCGTCGCCGAGCCGGGCGTGATCGTTCCCGCGGGCGGCGAGGTCGCCGTGCTGGAGGCGATGAAGATGCAGCATGTCGTGCGCGCCGAGCGGGATTTGCGGGTGTGCCGCCGAATCGCGGCGCCGGGCGCGGTGGTCGATCCGCACGCGCCGCTGCTGGTCTTCGTCGCCGCCGAACACGGCGGAGCGGTCATCGACCAGGTCGCGGTGGACTTGGACTCGATACGCGCCGATCTCGCCGAGGTCCACGCACGCCACCGCGTCGGCTTGGACGAAGCGCGCTCGGAGGCGGTCGCGAAACGGCACCGGCTCGGGCGGCGCACCGCGCGCGAGAACATCGACGACCTGGTCGACGCGGACAGCTTCGTGGAATACGGCGCGCTCGCGGTCGCCGCGCAACGACTGCGCCGCAGCGAAGCGGACCTGATCGCGAACACACCGGCGGACGGGCTGATCGCGGGCGTCGCGACCATCGATGCCGAACGATTCGGTCCCGACCGATCCCGCGCGGTGGTGCTGTCCTACGACTACACGGTGCTGGCGGGCACCCAGGGCATGCGCAACCACGTCAAGACCGATCGCATGCTCGAACTCGCACGCGAGCAGGGACTTCCGGTGATCTTCTTCACCGAGGGCGGCGGCGGCAGACCGGGCGACACCGACTACTCAGGCATCTCCGGCCTCGATGTCACCACGTTCCGCGCGATGGGCGCGCTGTCGGGGCGGGTTCCGCTGATCGGCATCGTCTCCGGACGGTGCTTCGCGGGCAACGCGGCGCTGCTGGGCATGTGCGACGTCGTGATCGCCACTCCCGACGCGAATATCGGCATGGGCGGTCCCGCCATGATCGAGGGCGGCGGGCTCGGCGTGTACGCGCCGGAGGACATCGGGCCGATCGAGGTGCAGCGCCGCAACGGCGTCGTGCACGTCGTCGCGGCGGACGAAGCCGAAGCGGTCGCCACCGCCCGCCGGTATCTCGCCTACTTCCAGGGCGCGCTCGGGGAGTGGACCGCGCCGGACCCGCGCCTGGCGCGGCACGTGGTGCCGGAGAACAGATTGCGCGCGTTCGACATTCGCGCCGCCATCGAGTCCGTCGCGGATGTCGGGTCGGTACTGGAGCTGCGCCGGGACTGGGCCGTGGGGATCGTCACCGCGTTGATCCGGGTCGAGGGGCGGTCGTTCGGATTGATCGCCAACAACTGCCATCATCACGGCGGCGCGATCGACGCTCCCGCCGCGGACAAGCTCAGCATGTTCTTGCGCCTGTGCGACACACACGGGTTGCCGATCGTCTCCCTGTGCGACACACCGGGCTTCATGGTCGGTCCAGAAGCGGAAAAGGACGCCACGGTTACCAAGTTCAGCCGGCTTTTCATCGACTCGGCCGCGCTCTCGGTCCCGCTGGGAACCGTCATCGTGCGCAAGGGCTACGGTCTCGGCGCGCAGGCCATGGCCGCGGGCTCGTTCCGCGCGCCCCGGTTCGTCGTCGCTTGGCCGACCGGGGAGATCGGCGGCATGGGCCTGGAAGGCGCTGT
>NZ_BAFS01000142.1 GCF_000308415.1 Nocardia asiatica NBRC 100129
CCCACCCGGTCCGCGCCCTCCACCAGGCCGAGCACCAGCGCGGCGACCGCGCCGACCAGGGCCGCGGCACCCGGCAGGTCGGGCAGTCGCCCGCCGGCGCCCGGCGGATCGGGCAGCATCCGCGCACCGGCGACCACGGCGATCAGGCCGATCGGTACGTTCACCAGAAACACCCAGCGCCAGCCGATTTCGACGAGCAGGCCGCCCAGCACGGGACCGAGCGCCGCGCCGAGCCCGCCGAAGGCGACCCACAGCCGGACCGCCGCGGCGCGCCGCTGCGGCGGGCTGGCCGCGAGTACCAAGCCGAGCGAGGCGGGCGTGAGCAGCGCGCCGCCCACGGCCTGGACGACGCGGAAAACGACCAGCGACCCGACGTCCCACGCCGTCGCGCACAGCGCCGATCCGGCGACGAACACCAGGAGGCCGAGCAGGAAGGTGGTGCGGATGCTGTGCCGGTCGCCGAGTCGTCCGGCCGGGACCAGCAGGGCGGCGAACACGATCGCGTAGGCGTTGAGCACCCAGGACAGTCCCGAAATCCGCGCCGCGCCGAAATCGGCGGCCAGGTCCGGCAGGGCGACGTTGACGATGAACAGGTCGAGGCTCGACAGCAGCACGCCGATCGAGACGACGGCGAGCACGCCCCGGAAGTCGGCGGCCCGGTTCGGCGTCGTGGCGGGCGAAGGCACGATCGTCTCCGTTTCAGCCGAGCACGCGGCGGGTCTGGCGGGCGGAGGCGAGCAGCCGGCCGCCGCGGTCCCAGATCGAGGTATCGTCCACCGACCAGCCGCCGCCGGTCGACGCGTTCACCGCGCGCACGAGCACCGGCAGGTCACCGGTGGGTTCGGCGTGCAGGTGCATCGACAGCGCCACGGTGGGGATCGCGACGGGCGCGCGCAAGGTGGGGAAGACCGCGGGCGGCAAGGCGTCGGCGAGGATGGCGAGGACCGCCGCATCCGCGGGCATTTCGGGGACGGGCGCGATCCAAGCGCACATCATCCGTTCGCCCGCGCCGCTGAGCGGGAGTGGTCCGGCGGCGGGACGGATGTCGAAATGAGCGCCCACCGGCACGATTTCGGGTGGCAGCGCGAACGGCGCGCAGGATTCGGGAGGGGGAACCCGCGGGGCAGGCGTGCCCGCGTAGTCCTCGACGCCGGTACGCACCATGCGCCCCAGAGTGACCGATGCCGCGGCGATCGGGCTGCCGTCCTGTTCGGCGCGCACCCCCAGCGCGACGGTGCTGCGGCCGACGACGTGCTCGGTCGCGTGGAAGGTCAGCTCGCCGTCCGTGGGCCGGCCCGAGAACCGCAGATCCAGTGCCCGCACCGGCAGCGGCTCGGTCGCCGCCGACCGCGCGACCTCGACGAGCAGAGCCGCGATCACGCCGCCGTGCGGGCCGGTCCACCCCCGCCAGGACGGGTCGACCCGCGCCCGCCAACCGGTCTCGGTGCGGGTGAGCGCGAACTCCGCTACGAGGGTCCGCCCAGTGAGTTGCTTCATGCAACGAACCATAAGGTAGTGAGTTCTGTGAAGCAACTGACTATGCTGGCGGAATGCGCAGGACGAGCTTCGAGGACATGAACTGCTCGCTGGCCCAGTGCCTCGAGGTGGTCGGGGAGTGGTGGACGCTGCTGATCGTGCGCGACGCCCTGTTCGGGGTGACCCGTTTCGACGACTTCCGCGCCCGCCTGGGTATCGCCCGCAACGTGCTCACCCAGCGTCTCGAGCATCTGGTGCGGCACGGAGTGCTGACCAGGGAGCCCTATCAGGACAATCCGGTGCGCTACGACTACCGGCTCACCTCGAAAGGGCGCTCGCTGTGGCTGGTCGTCACCGCGATGCGGCAGTGGGGCGACGAATGGGCCGCGCCGGACGGTCCGCCGGTGCAGACCAGGCACGCCGGTTGCGGACACCTCGCCACCGTCGAACCGGTGTGTTCGGAGTGCGGTGCGCACCTCGCGCCGCGGGACCTGCGCCCGATTCTCGGCCCCGGCGCCAAAGACCCTTCCCTGCTCCCCGCCCGCTGAGGCAGCGGCCGCGCCCGCTCCGCGACCGGTGCCGCACGGCGTTAGGCTGCGGCGGTGGCGGACGGGCGAATGCGGCAGTTGATCGACACGGTGGCGTGGGTGCGCATCGAGCAGGGACGGATCCTCTGCGCCAGACCGCGCGGCAAGGACGTCTTCTACATTCCCGGCGGCAAGCGCGAAGGCGGTGAGACCGATCTGCAGACCCTGCTGCGCGAGATCGAGGAAGAACTCACCGTCGCGCTGCTGCCGGAGACCGCCGCGCACGTCGGTACCTACGAGGCGGTGCACGGCCCAGCGGACGGCGCGGTGGTGCGGATGAGTTGCTACACCGCCGACTACCGCGGCACGCTGACCGCCAGCAGTGAGATCGAGGAAGTCGCGTGGTTCCGCTATGCCGACCGTGCCCTCGTCCCGCCGGTCGACCAGCTGCTGTTCGACGATCTGGTGCACGCGGGCCTGCTGCGGTGAATCGCGGGCCGAACAGCGCTACCGTCGGCGATATGTCGTGGTTTCGGGCACTCCTGCGTTATGCGGCGTACGCGCTGCGCGCACTGCCGCTGGCCGGGCGGCGAATTCCGACCCGGCTGCGCGTGCCGCGGCGAATGCTCGGCGAATCGGTTCTGCCGCGCAAGTTCTCGGCGGCGCGATCGGTGTCGCACTCCGTGCTCAGTGGCGCGGTCGGCCTGCTGAGCTGGTTCTTGGCGTTCCTGGCGGTCGTCGCCGCGTTCCGGGGAATCTGCTATCCGCTCGTCACGGGCGACGACCTCGCCGGCTCCTGGGGCGGACCCACCTTGGCGGGCGCTTGGGCGGTGCACGCGGCGCTCGGCGTCGGCCTGCTGCCGATCTGGCTGCTGATCCTGGCCGGTCTCGGCGCGTTCCAGTTGCGGCTCGTCCGCGGTCTGCTCGGCCGGAACGGGCCGTGGTGGCCCGCTCCGGCCGCGGTGGCGCTGGCCGCGGGCGGCGCGCTGCTGTTGCGCGCGTGGCTGCGGCAGGTGTGAGGCGGGATCGTCGTCCTCGAGGTCGCCTGCCGCTCACCCGCGGGTGTGTCCGGATGTTTCTGCTCGATGTGCGCGGTACTGGGCAACATATTGCTCGAGGGCCCTGTGATCCTGCGAAATCTGTTGAGAAGCAATGTATTCGGGCTCTTGCGTCGAGCGGCCCGCACCGCCGAATATCGCGCTATGGAACCGAGCTTGCGGCTGCTGGTCGCTTCACCGCTGGGTCAGATCATCGCTCCGACGCTGTCGCAGGCTTTTCCGGCATCGAAGGTCCGCGTGGCCGGTGATGGCGAAGCCGTCCGGAGCGAGGTCGTCGGCCGTTTCCGATTCGATGTCGTGATCTGTGATCTGATCTGGAATCACCCGGAGTCGGAGTATCGCTTCGACGGGCTGGACGTCCTCGACCTGCTACGCGACAGCAACCGTCATACCGCGGTTCTGCTCGCGGCTCAGGGCCACAGCATGGAGGGCGACCACCTCGACGAGGCCAGGGATCGGTCAGGGGAGGTCGCCGAATTCTACGACAAATCCTCGGGCGTGCCCGTGCTGCTCGACGCGGTCCGACGGGCGGCCACCGGTGAGTGCACACCCCTGCCGCAGCCAGGGCAGGGGCCACCGTCGTTGTGCACGCTCTTCGGCGACCCGCACGGCCGGACCGCCGCACGGCTCGCCGGCGCGATCGCCGCGGGATCGGCATGGGACTACCCGTCGCTGGCGCGAGCGGCCAAAGTGGGCGGGCACACCGCGAACAAGGCGACGAACGCCTTCATCGGCCCGATAATCCGCGAAAGAGGAGAGTTGCCCGACGATACGCCGCTGACCCAGGGCGCGATATTCCGCTGGTGCGGCGAGCACGCGCACTACCTGATCAGCTGGTGCCGACGCAACGGGCACGCGGATGTGCTCGGCCCCCGATTCGTATGACCCACCCCGCGCCGCGCCGATGACGGCAGTGCGGGGTGCTGCTGTACAATCCCGCGATCGAGGCCGACGAGCGCGGGGTGTCGGCCTCGGAGACGATGCTGTGGTGGGAGTACGCCGTTTTCGTCGCCGGACTCGTGTGTGCGGTGTCGGCGTGCTTCGTCGCGCTGCTGTGGCGGCGGCGATGAGGGCCGGGGTTTCCCCGCGATTCATCCCGCGCACAGTTCGTACCGGGGAACTCCCGGCAGATAGCGCTGCCATTCCGTCGGGGTCAAGGGCATGCTTCCGCTGCGGCACAGATCGGTGGCGACCTGCTCGGCATCGGTGGCCCACAGCCGTACCACCTTGTCCGGCCCCGCCGCGAGCAACAGATCCCCGCGTAGACCGTAGACGGCGTCGTTGACTCTGCCGGTGTAGGCGCTGAGCACAGCGGACCGTCGCGGCCGGCGGGGATCGGAGATGTCCCACATCCAGATTCCGTTGTCGCTGGCGCCGCCGACCAGGCGCGTGCCGTCCGGACTGAAGTTGACGCTGATGATCGCGTCGGCGGCGCCGGCGAGCGTGGACAGCGGTCGCGGCGCTGCGGGTTCGGAGACGTCGAAGAGCTGCACGGTGTGGTCCATGCTGCCCGCGGCGAGGACCCCGGCGGCGGGACTGAAGGCGACGGAGGTCAGGTCGTTGGTGAACCCGGACAGCTTCGGCAGCTCTACCGGGCGAGTGCGATCGCGAAGGTCCCAGCGGCGCACCGACTCGTCGGAGGTGGCGACCGCGAGGTTCGCTCCCGCGCTGTCGATGGCCACGATGCCGGGCAGCCCCGGCCCCGCGTCGAGTTCGGCCAGCCGCCGCGGCGCGCCGGGTTCAATGGTGTCCCATACGGTCACCACGGGATCGTCCTGGCCCGCGACCACCAGCATCGTGCCGTCCGGGGAATACGTCAGGCTGGCGACGATGCCGTTGACGGCGGCTATCGTCGATCGCAGACGGGGGCGCCACGGATCGCGAATGTCCCAGAGCAGGACGCGACCGCTCCTGGTAGCGACCGCGGCCGAGGCGCCGTCCAGCGAGAGCGACACCGCGCCGCAGGTCTTCTCGTCCGGCCCCACGTGGAGGGCCGGGTACTCGACAGGGGCAGCCGGGTCACGGACGTTCCACAGGTGGGCGCTGCCGTCGCCGGCCCCCGCGCCCACCAGCACGAGTTCACCGCTGCGATCGATCGGCGTCTGGTAGACGACGCTCTGGGCGCCGCGCAGAATCGGGCCGGGCAGCGGCCAGATCCGGACCGCGCCGTCCAGGCCACCGGTGATCACCGCACGACCGTCCAAGGCGAATCGAACCGAGACCACGATAACCGGATTGGGCAGCTCCATCTCCAACTGTCCCGAGTCCAGCCGCCATACCCTGGTCTTGTTGTCCGAGCTGCCCGCGGCCAGCCGGTCGCCGTCCGGACTGAACGCCACATCGTTGACGTAGCTGGTGAATCCGCGCAGCGGCGGTTGCGCGGCCGGGCGCGCCGGATCGCGCACATCCCAGCGGCGAACTTCGTTGGCTCGGCCGGGTGCGGCCAGAACGGTGCCGTCCGGGCCGAATCTCAGTGCGTGCGCCTGCGCCGTCGACCCATCGGGAGCGACGTCGGCCAGCAGCGGCGGCGTTGCGCCACTGCCGGCCCAAATACGCAGGGAGCCCGCGAGTCCGGCAGCGGCGATGAGCCGGCCGTCCGGGCTGAACGCGACCACCGGCGCACCCGCGGGAAGCTCGAGCGCGTCCAGCGGCGCCGGGGCACGAGGATCGGTGATGTCCCAGCGGGCGATCACAGACGCGGCAGTGCCCGCGGCGAGCGAGCGCCCGTCGGCACTCACGGCGAGGTTGCGGTACACCGCTGCCGCGCCACCCAGGGGGGACCGGAGTTGCGGGGCGGCGGGATCGCTGAGATCCCAGATATCGATGTGGTCGTTGAACGAGGCGGCCAGCAGTGACCCGTCCGCGGTCATCGCGATCGCGCCGAGTACGTCGCCGGTCTTCGCCGCGGTGATGTGACCGGCCCGCGCCGTGCCGCCGGGGGTGAGACGCAGGATGTCGATCGAGGAGTCGCTTCTGCCGATGGCGAGTACGCCGCCCGCCTCGTCGGTCGCGACGAGCGCGCCGCCGTCGGGGCCGAGCAGACGGTTCGGGGTGTGCACCGCGGAGCTGTCCAGCAGTGCCGAACGCGCCTCGAGGGTCGGCTCCAGCCGGAACGCGGCGAGCGCGAGCTGCGCCGACAGGGCGGGGTCCGTGCCGCGCAGGCGTTCCGCCTGCGCGGCGATCTGCCGTGACATCGCCTCGTCCCGCGCCTGCGCGGCATTGGAGCGCGCGACCAGCGCCACGACGGTCAGCACGATCGCGGCGACCAGCGCGATCGCCAAACCGACCACCATCTCCTGCAGGATGCGGGTGCGGCGACGTTCCCGTGCGCGCACCTCGGCCTCGTGCGCCACGCTCGCGGCGATGTACTCGCGCTCGCTCTGGTTGAGATCGCGATCGTGGCCGTCGGTGCTCGCCCAGTCCTGCACGAATTCCAGCCTGGCCGGGCCCAATAGCAGGCTGGGGTCGTGGTCGTTGTCGAGCCAGACGTGCGTGGCCTCGGTCAACCGGCGGTGCACCGCGAGGGTTTCGCGATCCTGGTTCACCCATCGGGTCATCCGCGACCACGCGCCCACCAGCGCCTCGTGGGTGATCTCGACGGTTTCCTCCTCGACCGTCAGCAGGCGGTGCGTGGCGAACCGCTCGATCACCACGTTGACATCCGACACCGAGTCGTCGTCGAAGAACAGCTCCGGGCGCTGTACCCGCCGCCGGGTGACCGCCTCCTCGTCGACGTTGAGCAGCCGCAGGAAGGTACGGCGCGCGATCTGCCGTTGCGGCTCGGTGAGACCGCGGAACACCGTCTCGGCGGTCTGCTCGACCGCCCCCGCGATGCCGCCGACCGCGTTGTAGTCCGCCACCGTCATCCGCCGGCGGGTGGAGCGCTGCCAGGTCTCGAGCAGCGCGTGCGACAGCAACGGAAGCGCGCCGGTGTCATGGGCGGCTGTGGATCCGCGCGGCGCGAGTTCGACCACGAGCAGTTGGACGAGCTCGTCTTCGACCGTCCAATTTGCTTTGCGGGCCGGTTCGACGATCGCCTCCCGCAACGCGTCCTTGCTGAGCGGGCCGACCAGCACCGACTGGTGGGCCAGCGCGTCGTGCAGGGCCGGGTGCTCGGCCGCGTGGTGGTAGAAGTCGGCTCGTAGCCCGAGAACGTAGACCCGCTCCGGTACCGCGGTGGCGAGCGCGGCGAGGAATTCGGCTCGCTCGGCAGGGTCGGGGCACAACGTCCAGGTTTCTTCGAACTGATCGATGATCACGACCTCCGCCGCGGGCGCCGCCGCGAGTGCCCGGGCAGGATGGGCGCCGGGTGTGCACACCGACACCGTGCCGCCCGCCTCCCGCAGCGCGGGCAGCAGTCCGGCCCGCAACAGCGACGACTTCCCGGAGCCCGAAGCGCCGATCACGACGAGAATCCGTGCCGGCGACCCGGGCAGCGCCGCGATGCGCTGGCGCAGCTCCTGCGTCAATTCCGTGCGCCCGAACAGCCATTCGGCGTCGTCCGGTTGAAAGGCCTCCAGGCCGAGGTAGGGGATCGGGCCCTGGTGGCGTTTGCGGCCGGTGGTGGGGCGGACCTGTCGGACGGCGGCCAGCCACCGCTGCTGGGCCTGCGCGTCCTCGACGCCGCACGCGGCGAGCACGTCACGGAACATCCGCTCGTTCTGCTCGGTGGGCACATGATGACCGGCGAACCATCCGCTAACCGTGCCGTGCAGACATCCCGAGCGTTCGACCACCTGCCGGACGGTGAGCCCCGCCTCGGTGCGCAGGCGCCGGAAAGCGACGGCGAATTCCTCCCGATTGGAGACCGACAGCGGATCCGGCCCCACCGCTCCCCCCTGTGCCATGGGGGCGATTCTATCGGCCGCACGGTGCCGGCGCCGCGTGTCGTACGGACCTTGTATTGACTACTTTCTGCCGTGTCCACGCAGTTCAGACGATCTTCTCAGCCCGCTGACCGCCGACGCCGACCGTGGCGAGCGAGGCGGCGGGTGGGAAGGAATCAACGAAAATGTCCACTCCACTGTTGGTACCCGTCGACTCCGCCGCCGGCTTCGACCGGGCACTGGATGTCTTTCACCGCGCGGCGCACCACGTGCCCGCCTACGGCGCTTTCCTCGCACAGCACGGGATCGACCCGGCAAACATCCGGACGGTGGCGGATTTCGCCACCGTGCCGCCGATGACGAAGGAGAACTACCTGCGCCACTACCCGCTGGAGACGCTGCTGTGGCACGGGGACGTCACCCAGGCGGGCACCTGGTCGTGCAGTTCCGGATCCTCCGGCCGGCCGAGCTATTGGCCGCGCGACCTCGTCGCCCACGAGGAGGCGATCGAGCTCTACAGCCGAATGTTCCGCAGGCACTTCCGGACTCATCGGCGCTCGACGCTGCTGGTGATCTGCTTCGCCATGGGCAATTGGATCGGCGGCACCTACACCTACACGGCGGCGCTGGCGTTGCGCGGCCGTGGGCACAAACTGTCGGTCATCACGCCGGGCATCGAACTCGAGACGATCCTGGCGAATATCGCCGAGTTGGGGCCGCGCTACGACCAGATCGTCATCGCCGGATATCCGCCGTTCGTCAAGGACGTGCTCGACCACGCGCCCGAGCAGGTCCTCCGGCAGGATCTGCGCGTGCTGCTGGCGGGCGAGGCCATCACCGAGCAGTGGCGCGACTACGTGCTCGAACGGATCGGCAAAGCCGGCCGCCCCGAGGACATCTGCGCCGTCTACGGCACCGCCGACGCGGGCATCATGGGATGCGAGACCCCGACCACCATCGCGGTCCGGCGAGCGGCGCAGCGCGATCCGGGCCTGCGGGAAGCGTTGTTCGGCGCCGGGCAGCACCAGCCCACCTTCGTGGAGTACGACGCCGACTTGCGATTCACCGAGGTGGACGCCGAGGGACGATTCCTGTTCTCCGCGGACACGGCGCTTCCCCTGGTGCGCTATCGGGTCAACGACGTCGGAGCGGTGATCTCCGCCGCCCGTCTCGCGGAGACGCTGCGCGAGCACGGCCACCGGTTGCCGGTGGTCACCTCGACGGACTCCTGCGGCTTCCTGGCGTTGTACCGGCGAACCGATGTCGCGGCGTCGTTCTACGCGCTCGAGATCTATCCGGAGAACATTCGCGCCGCCCTGGAGGACCCGGTGGTCACCCGTACGGTGAGCGGCAAGTTCGTGCTGGCGGTCGAACACGACGACCGATTCGAGCAGACCCTGCGCTTGCGGGTGGAGCTGCGCGAGGGCGTCTGCCCGGCAAGCGGGTTCGGGACGATGCTGCGGGCCGGAGTCACCGAGGCGCTGCTGCGCACCAATGACGAGTACCGCCGCCTGCACGCGACGCTGGGCGCCGCTGCCGAACCGGTGGTCAGTCTGCATCGCTTCGGCAGCGCGGGCTTCGAGGCCGGTATCAAGCACCGCTGGACGCAGGTGCGGGCATGATCGAGATCTTGCATCCGGTCGCCGACCGCGGGCGCATCGCCGAATTGCTCGCGCCCCGGTCGGGATACCGTTTCGTCGATTGCTGGACCAGCGCACTGCGGGAACTGGCCGTCATCGATCGCCCCGAGTTCGCGGCCGGGACCGCGGCGGCCGGACGCGCCCTGGAAAGCTATATGGCGTCCGCGCTGCATGACGGTTCGATCGAGCGGATCAGCCGCTTCGTCGTCTATCCGTGGCGCGCAACAGTCGTCAAACTGCCTGATGCGGAGCATTTCTGGCGGCTTCGCACCGCACGCAACCGGCACTTGCTCACCGGCGCCGAACAGGAGGCGTGGGCGCGGGCCTTGATCGGTGTCGCGGGGCTGAGCGTCGGCGCTTCGGCATTGGCGGTGTGCGCGCTGACCGGCGCTCGCCGTTTCCGACTCGCCGAGCGCGACAGCCTCGGATGCAGCAATCTGAACCGGCTGCAGGGGTCGGTGTGCGACGTGGGCGAGCCGAAACTCACCCTCGCGCGACGCCGCACCTTGGAGCTGGACCCGTACTGCGAGATCACCGGCTTCCCGGCCGGCTACCAGCCCGAGACGGCCGCGCCGTATCTCGGAGCGCCGGGCCCGGGGGAGCGGCTGTCGGTGGTGATCGAGGAGATGGACGACTTCGCGATGAAGGTGGACATCCGGCGCCGGGCCCGTGCGGCGGGAATCCCGGTGCTGATGGTGACCGATCACGGCGACAACGCTTTCCTGGACGTGGAACGCTACGATCTTCAGCCGGACTACCCGCTGTTCCACGGGAAGGCCGGCGACCTGACGGAACTGTCGGCCGACGACCTGCGTGATCCGCGCCGCCGGATCGAGCTGGCCGTGGCGATCGTCGGCACCGGGATCACCCCGCGAACGCGCTATTCGCTCACCCAGGTAGGGCGCAGCCTGGCTTCTTGGCCGCAGCTGGGGACCGCGGTGTCGCTGGCCGGGGCGTTGGCCGCGGTGGCTGCGAGAGCGATCGTCTGCGGCAAGAAATTGCCGTCCGGGAGATACCGCCTGGATCTGGACCACTCGCTGTTCGGCGCCCAGGATCCGGCCCGGCACGGCTGGAACGAGATTGGGGAGGAAGAGTTCCTGGCCGAACTCGGGTTCGGCTAGCGGCGCTCAGCGGTCGGTCGCCGGTTCGTCCGGCGACCGATACATCGGCCGTAGGACGTCGGCGTGACCGTTCCTGCGGCACCAACTGGTCAGGTACCGGGCGTGCAGGCCGCACCACCGGTAGACGGCGCCCAAGGTCATCGGCAGTCCGGTTTCGTGCTCGCCGCGCTGCACGATGATCGGACCGAGATAGGTGCTGGTCACCTTGTTCGCGGTGTTCACGCCGACCCGTGCCGCACGCGCCAGGGACGGCGCGTCCGAAGCGCGGCCCGCGGCGATCGCTCCCGCGAGCCGTCCCGCCGTGGAGCCGCGCTGACCGCTGAAGAAGGAATAGAGCGGAGTGCTGGAAGCCGGCGCGGCATCGACGCCCGCCTTCGCGCCGACAGCGGCGGCCTGGATGGCCGAGAGCAGGGCTTCGACGCCGGAGGATTTCGCGTAGACACCGGCGACCTCGGGACGCAAGCGTGCTTCGTCCAGCAAGTCCTGCTCCATGCTGTGGCCCTGGGTCGCCATCAGGACCGGCGCCAGCCGGTTGACTTTCGCCAGCATGTTCACGACATCGAGACCGTCGAAGGAGAATTCCAATGCCGGATTGTTCCAGACCAGGTCGGCCACCACGACATCGAAAACGAAGGTCGCGGTGATCGCCTCCTGCACCGAGCGCCGGTCCGGCGCGACGATCACCACCGCGTCCTGCAACGCCTGCGTCAGAGCAGGAGCGATGACCTTCCCGAGTGGCGAGGCGACCAGAATCCTCATCCCCGTTCCCATGCGCCAATCTTCATATGGCACAGGATGTTCGGGCAAGCGGATCGGACAGCACACCGAAAGGTCTGCCCGTGCAGGCAATTAGGCGACCGCCCGGTTCGAATCAGGTGGTCGCGTGTGCCCGCTGCGCCCGCTGGATGAGGTGCTCGACGAGAGTGAGCAGGACGTCTTTGCAAGACCCGCGGTCGCGGGCGTCGCAGAGCATGACGGGGGTGACCGAGTCGAGGTCGAGGGCGTCGCGTACTTCGTCGATGGTGTAGCGGGGCGCGCCGTCGAAGCAGTTGACTCCGACCATGAACGGCAGGCCGCGCCGTTCGAAGAAGTCCACGGCGGCGAAGGAATTGCCCAGCCTGCGCGTGTCGGCGAGAACGACGGCGCCGAGCGCGCCGCGCGCCAGTTCGTCCCACAGGAACCAGAACCGGTCCTGGCCGGGCGTGCCGAACAGGTAGAGCACCAGGTCGCGGTCGATGGTGAGCCTGCCGAAGTCCAGCGCGACCGTGGTCGTGGACTTCTGCTCGACACCGGACAGGTCGTCGATGCCGGTGCTGACCTCGGTGATCAGCTCCTCGGTGCGCAGTGGCGCGACTTCGCTGATCGCCGAGACCATCGTGGTCTTGCCGACGCCGAACCCGCCGGCGACGAGGATCTTGACCGACGCGGCCAGCTGCGGTGTGCCGCTGGGGTCAAAGTTTTCGGATTCCATCCAGTACCGCTCGCAATATGTTGAGGTCATCGGGTCCGGCCTCCGTCGGAACGGGAGCGCGGAAAATCAGTTGCCCGTCGCCGATCAGGTCACCGACGAGGATCTTCGTCACCGCCAGCGGCAAACGCAACTGTGCGGAGAGTTCGGCGACGGTCTGCGAAACCCGGCACAGCCGAAGGATATCGGTGTACTCGGGTTCGCTGCGCCGCAGGGTGGGCGCCGACGTGTCGGCGATCACGGTGGTGAGCATATCCAGTTCGGGCCCGGTGAAGCTGGTGCGCCCGCGCGTGAGCGCGTACGGACGTACCAGCGGGCCTGCCGCCTCGTCGAACCAGGGCTCACGCGGGTTGGTCATGGCCGGTTCTGCTCGACCTGTCCGACGAGGTCTTGGCGCGGGGTGGTGGACAGGTAGCTGCCGACGCGCTGGACGGTCAGATTCATCTCGTAGGCCACCATGCCGAGGTTGGCGGACTCGGCGGCTTGCAGGGCCAGGCAGGCGTTGTCGCCCGCGGAGGTCACGAACAGCACCGCGCGGTCCAGCTCGATGACCGCCTGCCGGACACCGCCGCCGTCGAAACGGTTGCCCGCACTGCGCGCCAATCCGTAGAGCGCCGAGGACATCGCGCCGAAGTGTTCGGCGTCCTCCCGGCTCATGCTGCTGGACCGGCCGAGTAGTAGCCCGTCGGTGGACAGCACCACCGCGTGGCGCACGCCGGCCAGCCGGTCGACGAGATCGTCGAGCAGCCAATTCAGATCACCTGCGGGAGAAGCGGACACCCCTAGCCTTCCTGTTCGTCGGGGATGATGGCGCGGCGGCCCTGCCTGGTCCCGTTCTCGATGGCGGACATCAGATCACGGGCCTGTTCGGCGGAACGCGCCGACTGCGCGGAGGCGGCCTGTTCCTGGACCGGCTGCGCCAATTGCGGTGCGAGATTGGCCTGTCGATTGCGCCGGGGCAACGCGGGGCGGCCGTCCGCGCTCGCGTGCGCCGGGGCCTCGGTGTACGGCCGAGGCGCGTAGCGCGGCGCGGCGGGGTCGGCCGCCAGCGTGGCGACCGGAGACGCGGCGGTCTGCGTGGCGTCCGCGGTCGCGGTGGCGGGTGTGGCGATGAGGCTGCGGCGACGGCCGGGATCGGTGAGCTCCGACGGTGTCTGCGGCGCGGCGGTGTCGCCCGCGATGAGCGCGGAGGGGACCAGCACGATGGCCTTGATGCCGCCGTAGTCGGATTCGGACAGTCGTACCGAGATGCCGTGCCGCGCGGCCAGCTGCGCGACCACGAACAGCCCGAGCCGGGAGTCGGCCGACAGCGCGGCCACCCCGAAATCCGGTGGATTGCGCAGCGATTCGTTCATCTTGGCCAGGTCCTCGCCGGACATGCCCATGCCCTGGTCGCCGATCTCGACCACGATGCCCTTGCCGACCACGTTGCCGGTCACCTCGACCCGCGACTGCGGCGGGGAGAAGGAGGTCGCGTTGTCCACCAGCTCGGCGAGCAGGTGAATGAGGTCGGCGACCACCGTGCCGAGCACGTGGACCTCGGGCAACCGGGCCACGCGGACCCTGGCGTAGTCGAGGGTCTCGCCGACGGCGCTGCGCACCAGATCGACCAGGGGGACCGGATTGCGCCACTGCCTGCCCGGCTTGCCGCCGCCGAGGATGGTGAGGTTCTCCGCGTTGCGGCGCTCCCGGGTGGCGAGGTGGTCGAGACGGAAGAGGGTGTCGAGCAGGATCGGGTCCTCCTGCCGCTGTTCGGCTTCATCGAGGATCTCCAGCTGCCGGTGCACCACGATCTGGCTGCGATGGGCGATGTTCAGGAACACCGCCTTCACGCCTTCCCTGGTCCTGGCTTCGGCCACCGCCGCGGATACGGCGGCGGAATGCGCGTGCTGGAACGCCTTGGCCACCTGGCCGATCTCGTCGCGGCCGTAGTCCAGGTTCGGGGATTCGGCGGCGGGATCGATGGCTTCGCCGTCGCGCAGCCTGCGCATCATGTCGGGCAGTCGCTCGTCGGCCAGCGCGAGCGTCTGGCCGCGCAGCCGCTTCAACCGGCGGATGACCCGGTTGGCGATGACCACCGCGATGAGGAACGCCAGCACGCTGACCACGAGTACGCCGCCGCCCGCGAAGGCGGACCTGGTCGCGGCCGCGGCGGCCTTGTCCTCGGCGAGTTTCTGCGAGGCGCGGTTGTGCGTTGTCCAGGCATCGATCAGACCGCGGTTGACTTCGGCGGCGGCGCTGTGCCATTCCTGCGTGCTCAGCGGCAACGACACCGCGGCCGCGGCACGCGCAGATGCACTCGTGCCGCTCGGCGACGCGGCCTGTGCGGGCGTCATGGCGCGCTGGGCGATGGCGTTCTCCATCGCGGTGAGCTGCTGCCAGGACGGGCTCGCGACCAGTGCCTGCAGGTGGCGCTGCTCCGTGCCTTCCAGTTCCGCGCCGAGGGCGGCGATCTCGGCGTGATAGAAGCCGATCTGGCGGATGTACTCCTCGGCGGGGATGGGTGGCGCGGTCGCGCCGTCGACGTACAGGCCACCCAGCGCGTTGCTGCGCGCCATCGCCTCGGTGGCGTTGAACAAGCGCATGCCGACGGCGATCCGGACGCCGATCTCGGTGTACGGGGCGGTCTGCTCGGCGACTTTGGTGCCCGCGGAGATCACGTCGAGCAGGCGGTTGAAGAACATGTACGCGTCCGCGGGCGGCAGCGCGGCGGCGTCGACGCCCGAGCGCACCGCGGTCATGTTCTGCGTCAGCGTGGTGAAGTTGGCGACGTTGTCGCCGAGCTTGGAGTCGTCGACGTCGCGAATGCCCTCGGAAGCCTGGATCAGGCCGCGCAGCGCCTCGTCCAAACGCGTCCGCGTGGCGCCGAGCGCGGGCGCCGCGGTGGTGTCGCCGGACAGCAGCGCGAGCGTCAGGTGGCGCTCCTGCTGGACCGCCTCCATCATTTCCCTGGTCGACGGGATGGCCTTTTGGTTCTCCGCGGCCCAATCCTTGGCTTTGGTTCCCTCCGCCACCAGGTAGCTCGCAGCGCCCACGCCGACGACCAGCAGAGTCAGGCTCGGAATGAGCGCGATCGCCAGAATCCGGGTTCGGACTCCGAGCCTCGCTCTGAACATCGGCACAACGTAAACCACGAACCCGGCCATCCGATGATCCTGTCCCGGTCAGCGGGACTCGATTTGACTTATAACGTGTTCTTGTGAAATCGCGATTACCGGCCGAAATTTATTGCCATAGCGCATAACTGGGACTCGAGGTGGCTGGGATGGCAGACCCGCGACGACCGATTCGGGCGCAATCTTCCCGTGACGGGTTCTTGGCCGGCGGTCCAGGGCGTAGATTGTGTGTACCTCGAAGTTACTCACAAGTAGGAGGCAGCGATGCCCGCGCCGAAAGCCGATGTATTCGATCGCCTCAGCGCGCTGGCGGCGATCGAGGCGCCCGCGGACCGCCCGCGCAGGACGATCGCCGAGACGTTCACCGGAGATCCGCTCGGCAGCGTGCCGGTGGGCACGGCGGCCGATGTCGCGGCCGCCGTCGACCGTGCCAGGGCCGCGCAGGAGCACTGGGCGGCGCGGCCGGTGTCCGAACGCGCGGCGGTGCTGCATCGTTACCGGGCGCTGGTGGTGGAACACCGCGAGTTCCTGATGGACGTGGTGCAGGCCGAGACCGGCAAAGCGCGCTGGGCGGCCCAGGAAGAGATCATGGGCCTGATGTTCGCGGCCCGCTACTTCGCCAGGATCGCACCCGGCCTGCTGGGCGGCCGCCGGGTACCGGGCGCCTTCCCGGTGCTCAACCGCGCCTCCGTCCGGTACCAGCCGAAAGGCGTGGTCGGTGTCATCGCGCCGTGGAACTACCCGCTGCTGCTGTCGATCGGCGATTCCATTCCCGCGCTCATGGCGGGCAACGCCGTGGTGGTCAAACCCGACAGCCAGACCCCGTTCTCCACGCTGGCCGGCGCGGAATTGCTGTACCGGGCGGGCCTGCCCCGCGAACTGCTCGCGGTCGTCCCCGGTCCGGGCGGCGTGGTCGGCACCGCGATCGTCGAGGCGTGCGACTACCTGATGTTCACCGGTTCCTCGGCGACCGGCCGCACCCTGGCCGAGCAGTGCGGCCGCCGGCTGATCGGCTTCTCCGCCGAACTCGGCGGCAAGAACCCGATGATCGTGGCCGCGGGCGCCGACCTGGACAAGGCCGCCAAGGCGGCCGTGCGCGCCTGCTTCTCCAACGCCGGGCAGCTGTGCATCTCGATCGAGCGGCTCTATGTCGAGCGTGCGGTGGCCGCTGCCTTCACCGAGAAGTTCGTCGCCGCGGTGAACGCCGCGAAACTGGGCGCGGCGTACGACTATTCGGCCGACATCGGCAGCCTCATCTCCGAAACGCAAGTGGAAACGGTGGCCAAGCACGTCGCGGACGCCACGTCGAAGGGGGCGAAGGTGCTGACCGGCGGTAAGGCGCGCCCGGATCTGGGGCCGCTGTTCTTCGAGCCGACCGTGCTGAGCGAGGTGACCGACGAAATGGAATGCGCTCGCGACGAAACCTTCGGCCCGCTGGTCTCCATCTACCCCGTCGACAGCGTCGACGAAGCCGTGCGTCTGGCCAACGACACCGATTACGGCCTCAACGCCTCGGTGTGGGCGGCGAGCAAATCGGAAGGCGAACGGATCGCGCGGCGGCTGCACGCGGGCACGGTCTGTGTGGACGAGGGTTACGCGCCGGCGTGGGGCACCACCGCGGCCCCGATGGGCGGCATGGGCATTTCCGGGGTGGGGCGCCGCCACGGCCCGGACGGCCTGCTGAAGTTCACCGAACCGCAGTCGGTCGTGGTCACCCGGTTCATGAATCTCGACGCGCCGAAACTGTTCCCGAAGGGCAAGTGGCAGCCGTTCCTGATGACCGTCGCCCGCAGCCTGCGCTTCCTGCCGGGACGCTGACATACGACGTCCGCCCGGGTGGTCGTGCCCACCCGGGCGGACAGCCCGCCGGTCGGCTCGTGCAGGGGTCACGCCAACCGGTCGGCTCCGGTGCGCGGCGGTCCTCCGGCCGCCAGCGCCGCTGCCTCGTCGTCGGTGAGCAGCCGTGTCCGGACGACGAAGGGCATGTTCTCGAGCGCTTCCGTGGCACAGCCGCCGGGCTCGTCGGCCACGTCCACGGTGAGGTGGGTGTGCTTCCAGTGCTCGTACTGCTCGCCGCTGATCCACAATTCGGTGTGCCAGGGAAGGCTTCCCAGCAGGATGTCCGCGCCATCGATCCGGGACTCCCGGATGGGCAGGCACCGCGGTCGGCCACCGTCGCGGTGCCCGCCGGATTCGTGCAGCAGCACCGCTCCGTGCTGGTCGATCACGCGGCGCAGGACGGCCCGCGCGCGGTCGGTGATGTCCACCCGATGCGTTCGACGCGACGCCGCGCCGTCCGACCGGCGTGGACGACGCGGCCGGAGCGCGTCGGGTAGTCGGCGATCCCGGAGTCCCGCTCCCGGTCTGGTGTAGCTCATGATCCCTCGCAGATATCTCGGACCGGCCCACTATGGTCCGCGGAGGTTGGCGCGAGGTTGGTGCGAAAGCGTCAGTCGCGCAACGCCGTATGCAGCCGAGCCGCGACTGTCGCGCGCCGCGGATCGTCCGGCGGGAGCAGCCGCAACGCGTGCTCGTGCACCGCGATATCGCGCGGTGCCCGTTCGCCGAACGCCACGGCGTGCTCGGCGCGGTCGCCGGCGAGCACGGCGGTCCGCACCCCGACGTCGAGGTAGTCGCGCCACCGCAGCACGCCGGGTGCCTCCGAACCGGGCAGCAGCGGTCCCCGGTAGAGCCAGACCGCCGAGGTGGCGTCGCCCGCGGTGATGGCGGCGAACAGTTCGACGGCGTCGCAGGCGACCGGGCCGGTCAGCACGTAACGGCGGTTGCTGATCGCGCCGCCGATCGCGCGGCGCAGATGTGAGACGTCCGCCTTGAGCGTGCTGGTGGAGACCGCGCGGTCGCCGTACAGGGCGGCGTGCAACTGCTCCGGCGTCCAGCCGTCCGGCTGCAGGGCCAGCAGTGCCAGGATCTCCAGCTGCCTAGGCGGCAGCGCGAGCGGCACACCGTCGCACAGCAGGCGGGCGCCGCCGAGGCAGGCCAACCGGATCCCGGGCGGGGGCGCGGGCTCGGTAGTGCGCAGCATCGTCTCCACCGCCGTCCCCAGGGCGCGCACCGAGGTCAGCACCGCGGGATGGGAGCGGTCCCAGGAACTGGACAGATCCAGCGCGCCGACCTGTCTTCCGTCGGGCCCGTGGATCGGCGCGGAGTAGCAGACCCAGCCGTGCAGGGCGGCGACCAGGTGTTCGGCCGAGAACACCGAGGCGGCGCGGTCGGTGTGCAACGCCAGCGCCACGCCGGTGGTGCCCATGTGGCTTTCGTCCCAGCAGCCGCCGGGCGCGAGATTCACCTGCTCGGCCTGCCTGCGCAGCGCGCGGTCGCCGCAGGACCACAGGACGGTGCCCGCCGGATCGGTGACCACGGCCAGATACCCGGAGTCCTCGGTGACGGCTCGCAGCTCACCCGCGAGCGCCGTGACCGGTCCGCGCAGTGGGGACGCGGCCCATCGGTCTCCGATATCGTCCACGCCCGGCGCCTCGGTGGTGGCGGGATCGACCGTGTGCAGCGACCGCCGCCAGGATTGCGCTACTTCGTTGCGCAGCACGGTATGCCGGGGCGGGGACGCGGCGTGCGGAGCTGTCGCCCAGCGTTCCCATTCTCTTTGCAGGTCACCCCGCTGTTGGGTGAAGGTGCGGAACTGCGCCACGTGAAGACCCGTCGTCGTGTGAGTTCATGATCGCTCTCCCATTCTGGCGGACGCCGACGAGGGTGGCGAGCGGTTCGAGCCCTACCGGCCGGTCGGGGTGGCTTTCGAGCGAAGTGCGGCACGACGCCATAGGCTGCTGGCATGGCGACCGGTTTCCAGCGGGCACGCCTCGCCGATGTGCACGAGGTGGCCGCGGGCATGCCCCATGTGACGCGCGTCGACGGACCGCTCGGCAACCCGATCTACCAGGTCGGGGGCAAGTCGTTCGTGTTCTTCCGCAATCCACGTCCGGATGCCGTCGACCCGGGCACCGGCGAGCGCTATACCGATGTGATCGTGATCTGGGTGCCCTCGGAGTCGGACAAACAGGCGCTGGTGCAGGACCCCGACGCGCCGTTCTTCACGACGAAGCACTTCGACGGGCATCCGTCGGTCCTGGTGCGGGCGAGCAGGATCGGGGAGCTGAGCCGTCGCGAGCTCACCGAGATCGTCCAGGACGCCTGGCTGGCCAGGGCCTCGCGCAAGCGCGCGGCGGACTGGCTGGCCGCCCATCCGCCGCGCTGAGCCTCACTTCCGGATGAAGATGCCTGCGACGTCGGCGTTCTTGATCGGGGTGTCGGTATTGGCCTGGGCGCCGCACAGCAGGTCGACCGACACCATCGTCGCGTCCACCACGGTGCCCGCGGGCTCGCGGTCGTCCCGGCTCTGCTGCTTGACGAACTTGGTGATCGTCGTGCGCTTGGTGTCCTGATCCTGCTTGACGTACTCGCTGCACGGGGTGTCGCCGCCGCGGTTGAGGGCGCGCTCGATGTCGGTGCAGCCCGCGAGCGCCATGGCGACCAGCGCGATCCCGAGGCCGGTTCGGCCGGTCCGTGACAGCGTGGCGTTCATGGTCTCCTCCTGAGGTTCGGGCACGGCGTTGCCCGCCGCGATCGGCTCCAGACTAGAGCCCGTACGCGCGAGCGTTCGCCGACCGGCCGCGGCGGCTAGGTGCGCAATACGCACAGCGGGACGTTCATCTCCGCGGGCGTGAGCGAACCGTGGTGACCGACCAGCCAGGACTGCAGCGGTTCGGCGCCGGTGCGGATGACGCCACGCCGCCCTCGGGCGACCACGACCAGATCGCCGATGCGCTGGGCGACCGCGGGATCGACCGTGGGGCCGAACCAGCCGCGAGCGACGGTTTCCTCCCGGTCGAGCACCTCGAAGTCCGGCCCGAGCGTGGCCTGCCAGGCAGCCGCGACGTCGGATGTGGCACCGTCCACCGTGTAGACGTGCCGGGCGCGCGCCTCACCGCCGAGCGCCCGGACGCCTTCGCGTAGAACGGGAGTGGTGTCGAAATCGATGCGATCCTCCAGTTGCACCATGCCGTGATCGGCGGTGACCAGCAGCGCCGCGCCGGGTGGCAACTCCTCGGCGAGGGCGGCGGCGAGCCGGTCGGCGTTGGCGAGCTCCAATTCCCAGGAGCGCGACTCGGGCCCGCGCACATGCCCGGTCAGGTCGAGGTCACCGTGGTAGGTGTAGACCAGCGCACGGGGCCCGGCGCGCAGCGCTTCGCTCACACCGGCGATCAGGTCGCCGAAGGACAGTTGGGGGCGGAACTCGCAGCCGCGCAGAACCGCTTTGGTGAGTCCGGACCCCGCCTGATCGCGTGGCGACACCTGGGCGACGGCGATGCCGTCGGCGGCGGCGCGCTCGAAAACCGTTGTGCGCGGCTGGAACTGCTCGGGAACGAGTTCGCTGCGCAGATCGGACTTGGGCACCCCGTGCAGCCGCCAGGACAGCGGGACGAACAGCCGGTCGTAGCCGGGGACGTGGAACAGATAACCGACCACGCCGTGTTCGCCGGGCGGAACGCCCACCCCGAGCGAGGTGAGGCTGGTGGCCGTCGTCGTGGGAAAGCCCGCCGTGAGCGAGCGCGGTGCGAGGCCGGACAGGAAGGGCGCCGCAGTGGGATTCGCGACGAGGTCCTGGTAGCCGAGCCCGTCCACCAGCAGGACGCAGGCCCGCTCGATGGCGAGCCCGAGCCCCAGGCGGTCCTCCTCGCCGGGCACGCCGAGACCGGCGAGGACAGAGGGGAACAGATCGGCGAGAGAGCCCGTACCGTAACGCGGCGCGACGAACACGAAGCTCAGAATGTCAACGGGGGTGGGGGCATGGCAAGGGCGCTCAGGCTTGACCGGTCTCGAAGCGGCTCACTTTGCCGTCGCGGAGGACGAATCGCCAGGTGGTCCGCATCGAGCCCCATCGCGAATTGGTGTAGTCGGCAACCAGTTCGATGCCGCCGTCGCCGACGGACTCGACCCGCATCCGCGCGTTGCTGTCGAAGATCTCCGCGGCGGTCCACTGGGCGAGGTTGCGCTCCACGCCGTCGTCGGACATCGTGGCGTCGTCGGTGAGGACCGCGTAGAACCGATCCTGGTCGTTGGCGTTGAGCGCGTCGACGAACTCCTGCACCGTCGGATCCAGCTGCGCGGTCATCCGGGTCGTCCTCTCGGATCGGTGTGAGAAGCATCGGATAGCGAACGTCTGGCGTCTACTCTAGGTCCTCGGCGGCGCGCTCGGCTCGATGAATGTCGCGAACGTCCGCATGACGTCGTCCACCAGCGCAGGGGCGGTGGCGCCGAACTGTACGGCGCGCTTTTCCAGCTGACCGTCCAGCCACAGCGATGCCAGCCCGTGGCCGAGCCCCCAGAACATGACCGCCAAGGTGTCGGCTTTGTCGGCGGGCAGCTCTCCGGCGCGGACACATTCCGCGATCGCGTCGGCCAGCACCCCGAACGCCGCGTCGCCCGCGGCCATGGTGTCCGGGTGCTTGTCGGGCTGGGAGAGCTCCGGCCGGAACATCAAGCGGAAATAGGCCGGTTGTTCTCGGGAGAACCGCACATAGGCGTTCGCCAGCGCGGTCAAGGCGGCCATGGGTGTGCCCGCCTCCGCGCGGGCCGCCGCCAGCCGCGCGCCGAGCAGTTGGAAACCCTGGGTGGACAGTGTCGCGAGCAGGGCGGAACGGTCGGGGAAATGGTGGTACGGCGCCGCGGTGCTCACACCCGCCTCCCGCGCCACCCTGCGCAGGCTGACCGCCGCGAGTCCCTCTGTCTCGATCAATCGCAGGCAGGCGGCCAGCAGTGCGTCGCGCAGGGCGCCGTGGTGGTAACTGGTCCGCGTCACCGTCCGAGCGTATGCGACGTCTGCTGGACAACCTAACTATGCGGTGATTAGATTATCTGAGCGGCGCTCAGATGGGCGCCGCGCCGACCACTGCGACAGACGGGTGAAGGCATGAGCACACGGGTAATGGTCACCGGCGCAACGGGTTTCGTTGCCGGTCACGTCATCGGCGAGTTGCTGGAGCACGGCTACACCGTGCGCGCGACCGTCCGCGACCTCGCCGCCACCGGCAAACGGGCCCATCTGGTCGAGCTCGCGCGCCGGACCGGGGGCGAACTGGAGTTCGCGCAAGCCGACCTGACCGGCGACGACGGCTGGGCGTCCGCCGTTACGGGCTGCACCGACGTGCTGCACGTGGCGTCTCCGTTCCCCACCACCCCGCCGGACGACGAGAACGAACTCATCGACACGGCGGTGGAAGGAACCCTGCGCGTGTTGCGCGCCTGCGCCGCCGCGGGCACGGTGCGGCGGGTGGTGCTGACCTCCTCGATCGCGGCGATCGCGTACGGTCACGCCGAGGACGCCCCGCGCACCGAGGCCGACTGGACCGTGGTCGAGCGCAGCCCGGCCTATCAGAAGAGCAAGACGCTGGCCGAGCGGGCGGCCTGGGATTTCGTCGCTCAGCTTCCGGCCGGCGCGGGATTCGAACTGGTCGTCGTGAATCCCGGCATGGTGCTCGGGCCGGTGCTGTCCGCGGCGACGAGCACCTCGCACGAGTCCGTGCGCAGGTTGCTGGCGGGGGACGTACCGGGTACGCCCCGGGTCGGCTGGGCGCCGGTGGACGTGCGCGATCTCGCCGCGGCGCACCGGCTGGCCCTGGAGACGCCGGAGGCGGCGGGCAACCGCTACATCTGCGCGGGCGAGCATCTGTGGATGGGAGAGATGGCGCGCATCCTCGCCGAAGAATACGGGCCGCGCGGGTTCCGCGTGCCGACCAGAGCCCTGCCGAACTGGGTCGTGCGTTCGGTCGCCATCTTCGACAAGGGCGTCCGGCTGACCCTGCCGACGCTGGGGCGCACCGAGTCGCTCAGCGCCGAGAAGGCCCGGCGCGAGCTGGGCTGGACCATGCGCCCAATCCGGGAAACACTGCTCGACACCGCCGAAAGCCTGCTGCTGCGCGGGATCGTCGCGTCGCCGCGGCGTGCGTCTTCGCCACCGGCCGCCGCGGCGAGCGCCGCGCGCGTCTGAGGGGCCCTCATGCTGGTCGCGACTCTGATCGTCACTACGGTCGCCATGGTGCGGCGCAGGTTCGCCCGGCGGTCCGCGAGCGGGGGCTCCGCCGGGCTCCGCGTCCACCGCCCCACCAGGCGGGCGCTGCCGGTCGCCACCGCCCTCGTCGCGCTGCTCGGCGTCGCGCTGGCGGCCGGCGCGCTCACTCAGTGCTGAACCGGCCCCGGCGCGTACGGGTCGGGCCCGGTTCGCTAGACAGGACACGTGACTGCACAGCGCCCCTTCCGGTTCGGTGTCAACATGGTGGTCCCCGAGTCCCGGTCGAATTGGATCGAAAAGTGCCGCCGGGCCGAGGAACTCGGCTTCGACGTGATCGGCGTCGCCGATCATCTCGGTCTGCCCGCGCCGTTCCCCGCGATGATCCTGGCCGCCGAGGCGACCGAGCGGGTGCGACTGAACACCTTCGTGCTGAACACGGCGTTCTACAACCCCGTGTTGCTGGCGCGCGACGTGGCGGGCGCCGACCAGTTCACCGACGGGCGCGTCGAACTCGGGCTCGGCGCCGGTTACGTGCAGGCGGAATTCGAGGCCGCGGGCATTCCGTTCGAAAGCGGGAGCAAGCGCGTCGACCACCTGGAACAGACCGTGATCACGCTGCGCGGGTTGTTCGCCGATCCGGAGTATCAGCCGCAGCCCGCACAGCCGACCGGGCCGCCGGTGCTGATCGGCGGATGGGGTGATCGGCTGCTCGCCGTCGCCGCGCGGCACGCCGACATCATCGCGTTCACCGGCGCGGCGGCCGCGCGCAACGGTGGGCCGCTGCAGATGGCCGGTCTCGCCGAGACCGAGGAGCGGGTCGCCTACGTGCGGGAACTGCTGGGTCCGCGACTGGACAAGGTCGAGTTCAACATCCTGGTGCAGCGGGTGGTGCCGCCCGCCGAACGCGCGAGCGTCCTGGAGGTCTTCGGCCCGGCGCTGCCGCCGGACGTCGCCGACTGCCCGGAGGACCACCCGATCCTGCTCATGGGCACCCCGGAGGAGATGGCCGACCGCCTGCGGGATCGGCGCGACCGCTACGGCATCACCTACGTCACCGTGCTCGAGGACAGCATGGAGAAATTCGCCCCCGTGATCGCACTGCTGCGCTGACCGGCGCCGCGCACAGCGGCGGGTTCATGACGCCTCGGACCCAACTGCCGGAGCCTGCTCGGTCGCCGGTCGGGATGGTGACGTCGGTCCCGGAAACGTGCTCGACGACGGCGCGCGCCCGGCGGCCGGGCGACGACGTCGTCGGGCAGCGTGCGGCTGGCTCAGAAGTCCCGCGCCGCAATCGATGTCGAGGACGCAACCGAGCCGGCCGCAGCGCCGATAGCAGCATCGACCAGCCGTGAACACCGGCGGATTGCGCACAATTCAGACTCGCCCGCATATGTGATTTGCGTCACATTTACCGGAGCATTTTCGGGGGTTCGGGTGGCAAGGTGTGCGGTATGCCTTTCGCCGAAACCATTGCCACGTCCGATGTCATCCGGGTGCTCGGAGCCAGTGAGCACAATCTGCGCGACGTGTCGCTGGAGATCCCGAAGAACAAGATCACCGTCTTCACCGGCGTCTCCGGTTCGGGCAAGTCCTCGATCGTCTTCGACACCATCGCCGTCGAATCGCAACGCCAGCTCTACGCCACCTTCCCGGCGTTCATCCTCAACTTCCTGCCCCGCTACGAACGCCCGCACGCCGAGGCCATCGAGAATCTCACCGCGCCGGTGATCATCGACCAGCAGCCGGTCGGCGGTGGCCCGCGCTCCACGGTCGGCACCATGACCGACATCTTCTCGATGGTGCGGGCCATGTTCGCCCGATTCGGTTCGCCCTCGGCCGGATTCGTCTACAACTACTCCTTCAACGTGCCGCAGGGCATGTGCCCGGACTGCGACGGGCTCGGCGTCACCGTGCGCGCGGATCCCGATCGCCTGCTCGACCGGACCAAGTCGCTGAACGAGGGCGCGATCCTGCTGCCGGGTTACGCGGTGGGCAGCGGGGATTGGCAACTGTACGGCAGATCCGGCCGCTTCGACCCGGACAAGAAGCTGAGCGACTACACCGACGAAGAGTTCCACGACCTGCTCTACGGCACAGGCGGCAAGGTCGAGCTGACCTTCAGCAAAGGCACCTGGAAGGCGAACTACGAAGGCATCGCCACCAAATTCACCCGCACCCGGCTGCAGCGCGACACCTCCACGCTGAGCGAGAAGACCCGGGAGCAGATGCGGCAATTCCTCACCGAAGGGGTCTGCGGGACCTGCGCGGGCGCCCGGCTCAACCAGGCGGCGCTGGCCACGAAGATCAACGGACGCAACATCGCGGACTGGGCGCGGTTGCAGATCACCGATCTGATCGAGGTGCTCGACGAGATCACCGATCCGGCCGCGCTCGGGCTGGCCGGCGCCATCCGCACCGGGCTGCGCCGGGTGGCCGACATCGGACTGGGTTACCTGAGTCTGGATCGGCCGACCTCCACCCTCTCCGGCGGTGAGGGGCAGCGGCTGAAGATGATCAAGCATCTGTCCAGCACGCTGATCGGGCTGACCTATATCTTCGACGAGCCCAGCGTCGGGTTGCACCCGCGCGACGTCGGCCGCCTGAACGATCTGCTGAGGGCATTGCGGGACAAAGGGAACACGGTGATCGTGGTGGAGCACGATCCGGATGTCATCCAGATCGCCGACCACGTGGTCGACGTCGGACCGCGCGCGGGCGTGCACGGCGGCCGGGTGGTCTTCCAGGGGAGCTTCGCCGAGCTCCGGACGGCGGACACCCCGACCGGGGCCGGTCTGCGCAGACCTTTCCGGGTGAAGGACTCGTTCCGCACCGGCACCGGCGAACTGCTCATCGAGGACGCGACGGTGCACAATCTGAAGAAGGTGACCGTCGGGATTCCGACCGGCATCCTGACCTGCGTCACCGGTGTCGCCGGCTCCGGCAAGAGCAGTTTGATCCGGGACGTCTTCGTACCGGGTCATCCGGAGGCGATCTTCGTGGACCAGTCGCCCATCGCGGCGTCGTCCCGATCCACCCCGGCGACCTACCTGGGCTTGATGGACCCGATCCGCAAACTGTTCGCCAAGGCCACGGGGGAGTCCGCCGGGCTGTTCAGCTTCAACTCCGCCGGTGCCTGCGCGCAGTGCGAGGGTCGCGGCGTGCTCATCACCGAGATCGCCTACATGGATCCGGTGACCACCCATTGCGACGCCTGCGACGGCCGGCGCTTCTCCGATGACGTGCTGGCCCTGCGGCTGCGCGGCAAGTCCATCGCCGACGTGCTGGAGATGTCGGCGGAGGAGGCGCTCGGGTTCTTCACCGAAAAGGCGCTGCACGCCAAACTGCGCACCATGAACGAGGTGGGCTTGGACTACCTCAGCCTGGGCCAGGCGATGAGCACGCTGTCCGGCGGCGAGCGGCAGCGGATCAAGCTGGCCACCCAGTTGCACAACACCGGCAGCGTCTACGTGCTCGACGAACCCACCACGGGTCTGCACATGTCGGACGTGGACACGCTGCTGGCACTGCTGGACGCTCTGGTCGACCGCGGCAACACCGTGGTGGTGATCGAGCACAATCTCGACGTGGTCGCGCACGCGGACTGGGTGATCGACCTCGGGCCGGACGGCGGCAAGGACGGCGGCGAGATCGTCTGCACCGGGACGCCCGCCGACCTGCTCGCGCACCCGTCCTCGCTCACCGGCGAATATCTGCGCCGGTACAAGGTGGCTGGTCAGCCGGAGGGCTCCGCCGCCGGGAACCGCTGAGTACCGGTCACCCGCAACAGTTCCAGCGCCGAGGCTTCCCGGGTGCCGGGCGCCGCCGAGTAGACCACGACTGCTTGGTCGGTGTCCGGTACCAGCAGGGTGTCGCAATCCAGGCGCAGGGATCCGACGTCGGGGTTATCGATCGTCTTGGTCGCGCTGCGCCACTGGCCCGACCGGCGCGCGGCCCACAACTGCTCGAATCGTGGGCTCCGCGAACGGAGTTCGGAGACCAAGCGCAGGAGGCCGGGATCGTCCGGGTAGCGTGCGCGGGCGCTGCGCAGGCAGGCGACCGAGAACGAGGCGGCGTTGTCGGCCTCGGCGGGCGTCATCGCGACCCGTCCCCGCTCGGTGCCGAGGAAGCGCCCATTTCGCGCCATACACTCGCGCGGGTGCCGGTCACCGCGGACGTGATCGGCTTCCCACAGTTCGGATTGATGGATCGATTGCGTTGCGGCGCCGATAGTCCGTTGTAGTCGCTGCGTACAGGCAAGACGAATCCGATGCCCAGACCAGAAGTGTGAGCGTGTGAGCTTCGCGGAGCGGCTCGGTGACCTGGCCGCGGCTGGTATCAGCGTCGCGGCAGCGTGCTGACAGCCGCCTCCAATTCTCGGTTCCTCCGACGTTGATCCGCCTGGACAAGGTGGGGTTGCGATAGCCCATTCGCGACCCCGCATTCCTTGGCGATCCGACACCGTGCTGGACGGTTACCCTCGGTCCGAGCGCGTTTGGCGGAGAGTTCGAGTTGGCAACTCCGGGCCCTGTCCTCACGCCGCGCAAGCGAATTCTGTCCAGCCATCTATCATCACGCAACCTCCCGATCACGAATTATCGACATATGGTTCTGCCGGGCCGATCAGGTGGATCGGCCGCGGGCCGGCACTCGGACGGATGCTGGCCTATGCGCGCCTGACTCGAGCACGACATCCGCATGGAGCTGGCGCCCTCAGGGTTCAACTGGGAGGAGGGAACCGGCGACCAATACTGGTTGTCCAGCCACAGGCCGTCAATTCCGTTATGCCTTGCGGTTGGCGTTGATCTTCTCGCAGAACGCCCACCCAGCACGAGGCGTAGACCATTGCGCGAGTTCGGCGCACACGAAGATGCGATAGCCCGTGACGAACTCATCGCGCAACCCATGGGGGCTTTATGGTCGAACGCGCGGTAGCCTCGCAGCTGCTCCACTGAAAGCTCCTGCTCCGGATTAGGGCGATATCCTCGTGGGGTGCGTTTTGTCAGGGATCGGCCGGGCGCCGCGCTCGGACGGTTCATCGCGTATTTCTGGGCGTTGGAGGGTCTCCCGACGCGAGGGTCGGCGCGGCTGGTGCCCAGCGGAACGCTGGATCTGGTGGTCAACCTGCACGACGACAGCGTGCTGGTGAACGGGCAGGTACACTCGGGGATAGTCGTTGCGGGAGCCTACGGTGGGCCCTTCTCATCCGACAATCCGACATTCATCTCAGCCATGGGTGTTCATTTCAAACCGGGTGGTGCACTGCCGTTTTTCTCCGCGCCGCCGGGAGAGCTCGCCGATCGACATGTCGACCTCGAAGCGCTATGGGGCCGTTCGGCTGCGCAGTTGCGTGAGCGCCTCTGCGCGGCACCCACGACAACCGATCGATTCGCTATCATGGCAGCAGCGCTGCGGTCACGGCTGCGAGACCATGTTCCGGGACATCGCGCGGTGCCGTTCGCGCTTCAGCAACTTGCCCAGCCTGGTTGCACGGTCGGCGACGTGGCATCGAGCGTGGAACTCAGCCGCCGCCGGTTCATCCAGGTGTTCACGCGGGAAGTCGGAATGACGCCGAAGCACCTGAGCCGGGTACTGCGATTCCAGCGTTTCAGCGAACTGGCACGGCGCGCCGATACTTCCGACTATGGGCAATTGGCCGTGGCATGCGGCTACTTCGATCAAGCCCATCTCATCAACGAGGTCCGCGAGTTCACCGGCACGACACCCGTCGGCCTGAGCCGCGTAACGCAGCATTTCGAGGACCTGTACGTGCTCGGCTAGCCAGGGGTCACATTTCTCCAATACCGATGTCGGCGCGGGTCGTAGCGTGTGGATACGCGTCGAAACGGAGAGATAGGGATGATGATCGAGCAGAAGACACCGACCGCGGTGCGGACCGGTACGTTGCTGGCGTGCGGCGCCGTGGCAGGTCCGCTCTACATCGCGGTGACCGCGATCGAAGCTATGATCCGTGCGGGTTTCGACCCGACGCAGCACCGCTACAACGTGTTGTCGACCGGCGATCTCGGCTGGGTCCATCGCCTCAACTACGGAGTAGCGGGGGTCTTGATGATCCTGTTCGCAGTTGGTGTCAGCCGTGTCCTGCACGACGGGCGGATCGCGCGGTGGGTGCCGCGGCTCTTCGGGCTGTACGGGGTCGCCTATATCTGCAGCGGCCTGTTCGCTGCCGACCCGGTGATCGGGTTCCCGCAAGGAACGGTATCGGAGTCGACAACCTGGCACGGCATGCTCCTGATGGCGTCCCGTGCGGCCAGTTCCGCCTTCCTCATCGGTGCCATTGTGCTGATGGCGGGATGGTTCAGGGCCAGAGGGCTCCGCACCTGGGCGTGGTTCACCTGGGCGGTACCGATTTCCATGGCAGGCTACGAAGTAGTCGGGGCCGTGGTCGAAACCTCTGTGAGGTACCTGCTGTTCCTGATACCTGGCATCTCGATGTGGGCCTGGATCACCGCCCTTGCCCTACATCTGAACTCGAGAGCCGAGCACTGAACTCACGGACAGGGTCGCTCATTGCACAGTGAACGGCCCTGTCCGAGCCCTACCGTCCGGCTCACATGTTGCGGGAGCTGCGCAGGATTCGATCCCGGTAGGCCGTCGGCGAACAAACCACGGCGGGTAACTGTTACAGGCGGCGGAAGTACTCACTTGCGAAGTCGGTGAACCGCTCTGCCGCGGCGGAGAAGTACGTGTCCGCGCGCCACACGAGGGTCAGGACGCGGTGGCAGTCCGGTACGTCCAGGCGCATCCACGAGCCCGGAAGATAGGCGCTGGTACTCAGGGAATACGCAGGCACCAGCCCTACGCCGAGGCCCGCGCTGATCAGGTAGCCGGTAGCTCCGGGCTCGTCGCTCTCGCAGACGTACACCGGGCGCAGTCCGGCCGTCGCGAACATCTGATCGGTCAGCTCGCGTGGCCAGTAGCCGGGGCGGGTGGTGACGAACGGTTCGCCCGCGAGTTCTTCGGGTCGCACGCATTCCCGTCCGGCGAGCCGATGTCCCGGCGGTACCCCGAGCAGCGCTTCCTCCCGCAACAGTTCTCGCGTCCGCAAGTTCGGTCCCGACAGCGGCTGGGAGGCGATACAGAGGTCGACCTCGCCTGTGTGCAGCTGTCTCGCCATGGTCGCGGCATCGGACTGGTGGAGTCGGATATCGACACCCGGGTGCCCGGCGCGGAACTCGGTGACCATCCCGGTCACCGTGAGCAGGGTTTCCGCGGCGATTGCGATGCTGCCGTGGTCGAAGCCGGCGGCATCGCCGAGTTCGCGGCGAGCGTCGTCGAGTTCTCGCAGCGCCCGGTCGACGCGGCGGAGAAACGCGGCGCCGAATCGGTTGAGTCGCAGCCCGCGCCCCACCCGATCGAACAGCGGCACGCCGAGATCGTCCTCCAGGCGGGCAATCGCGCGGCTGAGCGAGGGCTGCGCGATGCGAAGCTCGGCGGCGACCTGACTGAGGTGCTCGCGGCGGGCCACCGCCTGGAAGTAGCGGAGCTGCAACAGATCCATTTCATAGCCTGAGCGATATGAATACATGCGAATTCTGGTCTTGGACAGCATAGAACGCCATCGGTGAAGCTGTGGCCATGCACAACAACATTCGCACCAAGGCCGCGTTCACGACGTTCGTCGCCGCACCGCTCATCGCCATCGCGGTCGGCGGCTGCGGCGCGAACACGAGCGAGACCGAAGCCCGGGCGGATGATCAGGTCGAGATCCTGGAACTCGGGGTCGAGAACGATCAGTACGCCAGTCTCGATCTCGGCCAGCCGGGGGTGAGCGTGGGCGACATGGACGTGTACTCCGGCAACGCGATACAGGACGGCCGCACAGTCGGACGCGGGGGCGGCTCGTGCCAGACCCTTCATATCGAGGGCGAGAACATCACCACGCAGTGTTCGATCACCATGGAACTCACGCAAGGCTCGGTAACCATGCAGTCGCAGTGGGTGAGAGGTGCGAGTCCGCTCGACATGGCCATCACCGGCGGGACAGGCGTGTACCGCGAAGCGCGGGGCACGGTCCGATTCTGGGACATCGGCACCCCGAACGAACGAGCACGTGCCGAGATCATCCGTTGATCCGTAGACGGTTCCACGGCGAGGACACCCGCTCACATGATCTCCCCGTTCGCCGTGCTGTTATCGGCAACACCGTGGGAGGGACGACGGGGTGGTCAGCATTCGACCGAAATGAGGAGTGTGTAACCGAGATGTCACCCCGGCGAGCTGGGCCACCTCCTCGCGGCGCAGCCCCGGCACCTGTCTTCGTGCTCCCGCGGGCAGGCCGACATCGCCGGGCCGCACTCGGTCGCGGGCCTGCCTGAGCAACGCGGCCAGCTCGGTTCGATCCACATCTCGATCATGCCGCAGGCGGGTGTCGCCGGGGTGGGATCGCTGCTCCCTGGACCCCGCCGGTACGCCGGTGCCCCGACCGGGCACCGTGCGCGAAAAGCCGACGGACCAGGACCGGAACACGGACGCCGATCGGCTCGCGGGGGCCGGAAACCGCCGCACGGCATCGCGGCGGCGGGCTGGCGACGACGGCGGGCGAGACCGGCGGCCGGTCGGACGGCCCGTGTCGTCACGGCGTCGACCGCTGCGGCGCGGTGCCGCTCGACGGAGGCGAGTCGGCTCGAGCGACGGGGGTGGGTCAGCGGGCGCCGCCGTTGACGTACAGCGTCTGGCCGCTGACGTAGCTCGCCTCGTCGCTGGCGAGGAAGGCGATCACCGCCGCGACCTCCTCGGGTCGGCCCACCCGGCCCAGCGGGGTGCGTTCCGCGGCGGCCTTCTGGTGGTCCTCGGCGTTCATGCCGACGCGGTCGGCCGTGGC
>NZ_BAFS01000141.1 GCF_000308415.1 Nocardia asiatica NBRC 100129
ATCGCCTGGTTCTGCAGCGGGCATTCGCCGCCCTTGTCGCAGACCGGGCAGTCGAGGGGATGGTTGATCAGCAGCAGCTCCATCACACCCTCCTGCGCCTTGTCGGCGGTGGGAGAGGTCAGCTGGGTGCGTACCACCATGCCGTCGGCGACGGCCATGGTGCAGGAGGCGACCGGTTTGCGCTGCCCTTCGACCTCGACCAGGCACTGGCGGCACGCGCCGACCGGGTCGAGCAGCGGATGATCGCAGAAGCGGGGGATCTGGATGCCGATCAGTTCGGCGGCCCGGATCAGCAACGTGCCGGGCGGCACGCTGACGGCGGTGTCGTCGATGGTCACGGTGACCAGGTCGGCGGGAGCGGGCCCGCCGGTGTCGCCGCTCACGACGGCGGGTCGGCCCGTCGCCCGTCCGCCGCCGGTGATCGAATCGCTGCGCGGTTTCATCGGACCTCTTCTCCTGACTCGGCCCATGCGGTGCAGCGCGCCGGGTCGAACGGGCATCCGCCGAGCCGCAGGTGTTCGGCGTACTCCTCGCGGAAGTACTTCAGCGAGGAGATGATCGGGCTGGCCGCGCCGTCGCCGAGCGCGCAGAACGATTTGCCGTTGATGGTGTCGCTGATGTCGAGCAGCTTGTCCAGGTCGGACGCGACGCCGGTGCCCGCTTCGATCCGTTCGAGCAGTTGCACCAGCCAGTAGGTGCCCTCCCGGCACGGGGTGCACTTGCCGCAGGACTCGTGCGCGTAGAACTCCGTCCAGCGCAGCACCGCGCGCACCACGCAGGTGGTGTCGTCGAAGATCTGCAGCGCCTTGGTGCCGAGCATGGAGCCCGCGCCCGCGACGCCCTCGTAGTCCAGCGGCACGTCGAGGTGTTCCTCGGTGAACAGCGGCGTGGACGAGCCGCCCGGGGTCCAGAATTTCACCCGGTGCCCGGCACGCACGCCGCCCGCGTAGCCGAGTAGTTCGCGCAACGTGACGCCCAGCGGCGCCTCGTACTGCCCCGGTCGGGCCACGTGACCAGACAGCGAGTAGAGGGTGAAACCGGGGGATTTCTCGCTGCCCATCGAGCGGAACCAGCTGATGCCGTTGCGGATGATGGGAGGCACGCTGGCGATCGACTCCACGTTGTTCACCACGGTGGGGCAGGCGTAGAGGCCGGCGACGGCGGGGAACGGCGGACGCAGGCGCGGCTGGCCGCGGCGGCCTTCCAGCGAGTCCAGCAGCGCGGTCTCCTCGCCGCAGATGTAGGCGCCCGCGCCCGCGTGCACGATCAGCTCGAGGTCGTAGCCGGAACCGAGGATGTCGTGACCGAGGAAGCCGGCTTCGTAGGCCTGGGCCACCGCGGCCTGGAGTCGCCGCAGCACCGGAACCACCTCGCCGCGCACGTAGATGAACGCGTGCGCGGCGCGGATGGCGTAGGCGGCGATGACGACGCCTTCGATCAGCGCGTGCGGCGCGGCGAGCATGAGCGGGATGTCCTTGCAGGTGCCGGGTTCGGACTCGTCGGCGTTCACCACCAGGTAGTGCGGTTTGGTGACGCCGTCGGGCCCGACGCCCTGCGGGATGAAACTCCACTTCATGCCGGTGGGGAAGCCCGCGCCGCCGCGGCCGCGCAGGCCCGCGTCCTTGACGGTCTGGATGACCTGGTCCGGTTCCATCCGCAGGGCGGTGCGCAGCGCCTGGTAGCCGTCGTGGCGCAGGTAGGTGTCCATCGTCCAGGATTGCGGGTCGTCCCAGTAGGTGCTCAGCACCGGAGTGAGAGTCATCGCGGGCCCTCCGGATCCTGTTGCGGCGCGGGCGCTCGCATGCCCTGCTCGCGGGCGACTCGCAGACCGGCGAGAGTCGCCTCGCCCGCGGCGCCGTCGAGCGCGCCGGGGCGCTCGTCCGGGAATCCGGCCAAGATGCGCGCGGTCTGCTTGAACGTGCACAGCGGCGCGCCGCGGGTCGGGGTGACCTGGGCTCCGGCGCGCAGCGCGTCCACCAGGGCGCGCGCGGATTCGGGGGTCTGGTTGTCGAAGAACTCCCAGTTGACCATGACCACCGGCGCGAAGTCGCAGGCCGCGTTGCACTCGACGTGCTCGAGCGTGATCGACCCGTCCGCCGTGGTCTGGCCGTGCCCGATGCCGAGGTGGCGTTCCAGCGCCGCGAGGATGGCGTCGCCGCCCAGCACCGCGCACAGCGTGTTGGTGCAGACCCCGACGTGGTAGTCGCCGGTGGGAGTGCGCCGGAACATCGAGTAGAAGGTGGCGACCGCGGTGACCTCGGCGCCGGTCAGGCCCAATTGCTCGGCGCAGAACTCGATCCCGGTGCCGGTGACGTAGCCCTCTTCGGACTGCACCAGGTGCAGTAGCGGCAGCAGGGCCGAGCGTGGGTGCGGGTAGCGCGCGATGATCTCCTTGGCGTCGGTTTCCAGCCGCGCGCGCACGAAGGGCTGGTAGGGCTCGGGCCGGCTGCCGAGCTTCAGCAGCACCGGCGTCCCATCCGGCACACGGCCGGCACCGCCGGTGGAATCGCTGTGCGATGTCAGGCTCATCGGTCCACTCCGCCCATGACCGGGTCGATGCTGGCGACCGAGGCGATGACGTCGGCGACCATGCCGCCCTCGCACATCGCCGCGACCGCTTGCAGATTGGTGAACGAGGGGTCGCGGTAGTGCACCCGGTAGGGCCGGGTGCCGCCGTCGCTGACCATGTGCACGCCCAGCTCGCCGCGCGGCGACTCCACCGCCACGTACACCTGGCCCGCCGGAACGCGGATGCCTTCGGTGACCAGCTTGAAGTGGTGGATCAGACCCTCCATGGAGGTGCCCATGATCTTGCCGATGTGCCTGGGCGAGTTGCCCAGACCATCCGCCCCGATCTGCAGGTCGGCGGGCCAGGCGATCTTTTTGTCGTCGACCATGACGGGGCCGGGCCGCAGCCGGTCCAGGCACTGCTCGACGATCTTCAGTGATTCCTTCATCTCCTCCACGCGGATGACGTAGCGGCCGTAGCAGTCGCATCCGGTGGTGGTGGGGATGTCGAATTCGTAGTTCTCGTAGCCGCAGTAGGGCTGGGCCTTGCGCATGTCGTGCGGCAGGCCGGTCGCGCGCAGCACGGGGCCGGTGATGCCGAGTGCCATGCACCCCTGCAGGTCGAGATAGCCGATGTCCTGCGTGCGGGCCTTCCAGATCGGGTTCGCGGTGAGCAGGTGTTCCATGTCGCGCAGTCGCTTGGGCAGCAGCGCGAGCAGTTCACGGACCTTGGTGACGCCGTCGTCGGGCAGGTCCTGGGCCAGGCCGCCGGGGCGGATGAACGCGTGGTTCATGCGCAGTCCGGTGATCGTCTCGAACACGTCGAGGATCAGTTCCCGTTCCCGGAAGCCGAACAGCATCGGAGTCAGCGCGCCGAGTTCCATGCCGCCGGTGGCCAAGGCGACCAGGTGCGAGGAGATGCGGTTGAGCTCCATCAGCAGCACGCGGACGATCGTGGCGCGCTCCGGGATCTGCTCGGTGATGTCGAGCAGTCTCTCCACGCCCAGGCAGTACGCCGTCTCGTTGAAGAACGGCGAAAGATAGTCCATGCGGGTGACGAAGGTGACGCCCTGGGTCCAGTTGCGGAATTCGAGGTTCTTCTCGATTCCGGTGTGCAGGTAGCCGATCCCGCAGCGGGCCTCGGTGACCGTTTCGCCCTCGATCTCCAGGATCAGCCGCAGCACACCATGCGTGGACGGGTGCTGCGGGCCCATGTTGACGACGATGCGTTCCTCGCCCGCGCCGGCCAGCGTCTCGGCCACCTGGTCCCAGTCCTGCCCGGCCACGGTGACGGTGGTGGGCCCGGGCGCGGTGTCCGGTGCCGCGCCGGGCTCGGTGTCGGTGTGGTTCATCAGCTGTATGCCCTCCGCTCGTCGGGCGGCGGGATGCGCGCGCCCTTGTATTCGACCGGGATCCCGCCGAGCGGGTAGTCCTTGCGCTGGGGGTGGCCGCGCCAGTCGTCCGGCATGGTGATCCGGGTCAGCGACGGGTGACCGTCGAACCGGATGCCGAAGAAGTCGTAGGTCTCGCGCTCGTGCCAGTCGGTGGTCGGGTACACCTCGTAGAGCGAAGGAATGTGCGGGTCGTCGTCGGGGGCCGAAACCTCCACCCGTAGGCGGCGGTTGTGCGTGATCGACATGAGGTGATAGACGGCGTGCAGTTCGCGGCCGGTGTCCTGCGGGTAGTGCACGCCGTTGACGCCCAGGCAGAGCTCGAAACGCAGAGCGGGATCGTCCCGCAGCGCACGGGCGACCGACGGCAGATGTTCCCGGTGCACGTGCAGGGTGAGTTCGCCGCGGAAGACGATCACCTTCTCCAGCGCCGCGTCCAGACGGGTGCCGACCGCGGTGAGCGCGGCGCGCAGTGCGTCGACGATCTCGTCGAAGTACCCGCCGTAAGGGGCGGGTGTGCTGCCCGGCAGGGTCACCGGGCGGACCAAGCGGCCGTAGCCGGAGGTGTCGCCGGTGCCGGTCACGCCGAACATGCCGCGGCGCACGCCGATCACGTCGGCGCCGGGCTGCGCGGAATCCTCCTCGGGCAGGGTGCCTTCGGGGCCCGCCGTGGCCGCGGCATCGATCGCGTCGTGCGCGGGTGGGGTGTCGGTGTCGTCGGGGGTGTCGAAGGTCATCGGAGCAGACCCTCCATCCTGATGGTCGGGGTGGAGGCGAGCGCGGCCTGCTCGGCGGCGCGGATGGCCTCTTCGCGGTTGACCCCGAGCGGCATCTGCTGAATTTTGGCGTGCAGTGCCAGGATGGCGTTCAGCAGCATCTCCGGCCGAGGTGGGCAGCCGGGCAGGTAGATGTCGACCGGGACCACGTGGTCGACGCCCTGCACGATGGCGTAGTTGTTGAACATCCCGCCCGACGACGCGCAGACGCCCATCGCCAGCACCCACTTCGGTTCGGTCATCTGGTCGTAGACCTGGCGCAGCACCGGGGCCATCTTCTGGCTCACCCGCCCCGCGACGATCATCAGATCGGCCTGCCGTGGTGAGGCGCGGAATGCCTCCATGCCGAAGCGCGCGATGTCGAAACGGCCCCCGCCGGTGGCCATCATCTCGATGGCGCAGCAGGCCAGCCCGAAGGTGGCCGGCCATAGGGAGCCCTTGCGCAGGAATCCGGCGAAATCCTCGACCGTGCTCAGCAGGAAACCGCTGGGCAGTTTTTCCTCGAGACCCATGTTCTACTGACTCGCTTCCACTCGTCGGCTACGAATTCGGTTGCGTGGCGCTCAGTCCCAGCTGAGTCCGCCGCGCCGCCATTCGTAGGCGTAGGCCACCGAGACGTTGAAGATGAACAACGCCATCGCGGCGAGACCGAAGAGACCGAGCGCATCGAAGTGGACTGCCCACGGGTAGAGGAACACGATCTCGATGTCGAAGATGATGAACAACATCGCGGTGAGGTAGTACTTCACCGGAAAGCGTTGTCCCGTCACGTTTCCCGGGCCGCCGGCCACGGCATGCGGCGTGGGTTCGATACCGCATTCGTAGGGTTCCAGCTTCGCCCGGTTGCGCCGTTTCGGGCCGACCAAGGCGGACAGGACGATGGAGAACAGCGCGAACGCCGCCGCGATCGCGCCGAGTACGAGCGTCGGCACCTCGATATTCACGACTGCACTTCCCCTCCTTGCGAGCTGCGGCTGACGACAGCGCCCGAGGCGGGCTGACGTCGTTGTCCGCCTCGGCCAGACTCGCCCCTCGGCTCCACCCGGGAGCGGTCATTACCAGCGCCGATCCCGTGTGAGGTAGGGCACAGCCTACAACCGAACGAGCGGCCCGCAGCGAGTTTGGCGACGTCGTTTGATCGAATTCAGTACAAGCATTTATGACCGAAACGGTGGTAATCCGTGTGACGGGGTCCGGTTCTTGGTTGAACGGTCAGTTGGCGGCCTGGAATGTCGCATATGCCGACGTCGAATGTGGTCCCGAGCGGGTTCGGAGTCGGGAACGGCGACAGATGCACCGAGAGCGGGGGTGTCCGCCCTCCCGCGGTCGGGCACCCTTCCGACGGTGGTGGGACGCGACCGCTCACAGGAAGACACTAATTCAAGATCGCTATGAATGGCGCGAGCGAGGGGGACCGATCGGCGGCGCGGATCAGGCGGCGGAACGGCTGCGCAGCAGTGCGACGACGGCCTCGGTGAGGCGGAGCGGGTCGATGGGATGCGCCACCGCGGCCTCCGCTCGGGACCAGCTGGCCAGCCAGGCGTCGTCCGGACGGCCGGTGAGCACCAGCAGCGGCGGGCACGGATCGACTTCGTCCTTCAACTGCTTGGCGATGCCGAGCCCACCCGCCGGTGTGGCCTCGCCGTCGAGCACGGCCAGGTCGATACCGCCCGCATCCAGCTGCGCGATCACCACCGGAGCGGTGGCCACCTCGAGGTACTCGAACGCCGGTAGTTCCGGGTGCGGGTGCTTGCCCAAAGCCTGGATCACCTGGCGCCTGGTGTCGGCGTCGTTGCTGTACACGAGAACCCGCAGAGGGGTGGAACGAGTGGAATCGGCCACGATCGGCATGGTACGTCCGCGAGGGCGGGCCGCGTGGCAGGTTCGGCGCAGTTGGTTCCCGCGCGTCGTCCGCCGCGCGTCACCAGCGCGGTCCGCGGCCGAAAGCCGATGACAAGCAGTTGGTAAGAATCTGCCGGTAAAGTCCCGCGAATGCGGGGAGATATCACCGAGGCCCTCGTCCGGACCGACGTGTGGACCGACGAGATGCTGGGCAACGCCGGGATTCCGGTGATCGACGTGCCGTTCGTGACCATCGGCAGCGGGATCGGCTCGTTCGTCACCTACGACACGCTCCGGATCTTCGGCGTGCCCGCCGAGGCGATGGCGGTGCTCGGCCCGCAGGAGCACCCGTGGGCCTCCTACGAGTATCTGACGAGGGTCTCGCAGATCCCGCGCGGCGAGCGCCTGCGCAGCGACTCGGCCTCGACGCCGGACAACATCTGGGGCTTCCCGTCCTACGCGGTACGCGAGGCGATCGCCGACAAGTCGATCAAGGCGCTGTGGAACGTCTTCGTCGAGCCGATCTTCGCCAATTACTACACCCCGCGCGCCGGCCAGGCGTTCGCCGCCATGGAGCGGGAGTTCCACCGCATCGGTTACGCACGCTCGCTGCATCGCGGTCACGTGCGCATGGTGCGCAGGCGCCACGGCGGTGGGTACTTCACCATCCTCACTCCGCCCGCGGGTTCGACGCCCACCAAGCGCGTCGCGTTCCGCAGCACGTATGTCCATGTGGCGGTGGGCTATCCGGGCCTGAAGCTGCTGCCGGACCTGCAGGAGTACCGCGAAACCCATCGTGACCCGACCCGCGTGGTGAACGCCTACGAGCCGCACGAGCACGTCTACCAGGCGCTGCAGCGGCGGCCCGGCACCGTGCTGATCCGCGGCAGCGGGATCGTGGCCAGCCGCGTGCTGCAACGGCTCGTCGACGACCGGGACAAGCACCGGCTCGACACCCGGATCCTGCACCTGTTCCGCACGTATATCGCGGGCCCGCACGGCAAGAACATCTTCAGCCGGCGCAAGGGCGGCGACGGATGGGCCTACCAGGGGTTCAACTATCCGAAGTCGGTCTGGGGCGGTCAGCTGAAGCAGAAAGTGCGCGGGCTGCAGGGCGAGGAACGAGCGCGGGCCTACAAGGAGATCTCGGGCACCAACACCCCGATCCGGGACAACTGGCAGGAGCAGCTGCGCCGCGGCCGCCGGGAGGGGTGGTACCAGGTGATGGCGGGGACGATGCGGGCTCCGCGCCCCGCCGGGGGGCGGCAGGGCGTGGTCGCGACGATTCTTCCGGACACCAATGCGCCGCTGCCGTTTCCGCCGCCGACGCAACCGTTCGACACCACCGTCGACTACATCATCGACTGCACCGGGTTGGAAGCCGACATCCGCGAGCACCGGCTGCTGGCCGACCTGCTCGACCACACCGGCGCCGGACGCAATCCGCTCGGCCGACTCGATGTCGACACCACCTTCGAGCTGATCGGCACCCGCAGCGGCCCCGGCCGGATGTACGCCTCCGGCAGCGCGACGCTCGGCGGGCCGTTCGTCGGCGTGGACACCTTCCTCGGGCTGCAGATCGCCGCGCAGGAGATCGCCGACGATCTGGCCGCGGTCGGCTTCTGCCGCAGGATGGGTCCGCTGCGCTCGACGCGGCAATGGTGGTTGTGGGTCACGAACGAGAAGATCTGAGCGATGCTTCCTACCTTGAACGGGCGGATCCAGACCCGCCTTCTCGCGCTGAGCGTGATCGGCTTCGTCGTCGCGCTGATCATCACCCCGGTGCTGCCGACCGGCCCGTTGAGCATCGGTCAGGCGTATCGGGTGACGCTGTCGGTCCTGCTGGCGACTGTTCTGGTCGGTGTGCTGTGGGAATTGCTCTACCATTTTCTGCAGCAGTTCCGCTGGGAGAAGGACTGGCCGACGCTGTTCGGTTTCGTCACCATCCTCAACGAGGGAGCGCTGATGTGGGTGCTCGTGCGCTACACCACCGTGGTGCTGCCCGAGCACCTGCGTCCGTCGCTCACGGCGTTCCTGATCCAGTTCGTGGTGACCTGGATTGTGTTCTGGCTCATCGTGAACGGGCCGATGCGGGTGGTGTTCCACCGGTGGCGCTTCCAAGGCGGCCGGTTCCTGTGAGCGCGCAGATCGAGGTGTTGCCCGGCGCCCACTTGGTGGCGTGCGCGGGCGGCGCCGTCGTGGTCGTCGCCCACCGGGGCGACGGCGCCGTCACGGCGGACACCGTGGCGGCCCGGACGATGACGGCGATGCTGGACATCGTGCGCGAAGCCCTCGCGCGCGACCGCCGCCGCAGCGGACGCGCGGTGGCGCGGCTGGCCACGACCTGGCTCATGAGCCTGTCCAACGGCGAAGAGGACGAGGTCGAATTCGGGGTGATCACGCCCGTGGACAACGGGCTCGCGGTGTTCCTGCACGGTGGGGTCACCGCGGTGCTGGCGGACCCCGGCCACACGGAGGTGCTGCGGGGCCGGGACGCGGGATTCACCGTCGACCGCATGGTGACTCCGATCCCGGGAGCCGGCGCGGGATTGTTCGTGGACGAGGCCGGGTGGACCGCGGATTCCCTGCCGGGGCGCAGCATCTTCGCGCTCGGGGCGGGGACCGCACCGGGGTCGGGCGCGGTCTTGTGGGCGGGGACGGCACCAGGCGTACTCGCCGCACCGGCGATCGACGGTGTCACCGAGTCCCTGCGCCAGCCCGAAGCGGAATCCGCGCGGCAAACGCCCGTCGCCGAGCCCCACGCCGCATCGGTGCCGTCCCCTGGCCCGCACCGAGCCGAACGGCAGGGCAGCGAGCCACGAGCGGCATCCGGGCCCGAGGCGGAGCAGCCTCCGGCAGCAGGGCCACAACCGCCCCTCGCCGCCAGTGCGCAGGCAGTGCCGGAGCCATACCGATCCGGTGCGCAGGCAGTGCCAGAGCCACACCGGCCCGGCGGGCAGGCAGTGCCGGAACCGCACCGGCCCGGCGGCGCACCGCCCAGCGCAGAGCAGGCGTCCGGCCCGCAGCCCCGGCGAGCGCCGAGCCTGCGCAAAGAGGAGCGAGCCGGCGATCCGGCGACCGAGGTCGATCTCCAGTCGTCCGTCCGGCGGGCGACGCCGCGCGAAGGCATGACACCGTCCGCGGCCCAACAGCTTCCGCCGAGCCCGGAGCAGGCGCGGCCCGCGCACCGTACCGACCGGGACCACGCGATAGCCAACGACGCGAATCTCGCCGAGACGATGGTGCCCTCCGCCGAGGTCGTGGCGGACGCGCTCGGGTCGACCGGCTCGAACACGCTCGGGCACCGTGTGATCGTGCACGGCTTCCAGTGCGCCCGTCGTCATCACAATGATCCGCGGGTGTCGTTCTGCGCGGTGTGCGGCATCCGGATGGACCAGCTCACCTGCGTGCTGAGCGAGGGGGTTCGCCCACCGCTGGGTGTGCTGCTGCTGGACGACGGCACTTCCTTCGTGCTGGACAACGACTGCGTTCTCGGGCGCGAACCGGAGCACGCGGAGGCGGTCGCGCGCGGTGCGCGCCCGGTGCGCTTGGAGGACAGCTCGGGAGGCATGTCGCGAGCGCACGCCGAGATCCGGCTCGTCGACTGGGATGTCACGGTCGTGGACGGCGGCTCGACGAACGGCACCCACATCCGTCATCCCGGTCGCCAGGATTGGGTCCGAGCGGTACCGGGCCAGCCGGTCACCCTCGCTCCCGGGGCCCAGATCCAGCTCGGTGGACGCGTCCTGACCTTCGATTCTCAACACGGCCAGCTGTAGGGCTGGGGTTGGCTGCCCCGAGTAAGCCGGGTGACGGACGACCCGAGTCGGAGCGGCGGAAGCGGATTCCTACCACCCACCCCGCGATCTCGGACCGGGCCGGCTCGGTGACCGTCGGCGGATCGAGGTAGCGATTTTTCCTGCCGCGGTGTGGGGGTCAGCTCAGTGAGGGTGGAAAGCGGCCGAGCCGACCTCGGCGGAGTCGAGTAGATGGGTGAGGAACAGGCGGGTGGTCGGGGTAGGGGTGCGGGTGGTGACGGCATGCCATGGACGGTCCAGCGGGGTGCCCTCGACCTGCAGGACGCGCAGTACTCCGTTCTGCAAGTCCTGGGAGATCGCGTCGCTGTGAATCAGCGTGACGCCCAAACCCTCTCGCGCGGCGGCCAGGACCGCGCCGTGTGACCCGAGGGTGAGCGTGGGCGGTTCGATCCGGAGCTGGTCGAGCAGGCCCAGGGTGGCCTCGCGGGTGCCCGAGCCGCGGCCGCGCAGCAGCCAGGTGGTGTGCATCGGGTCCAGTTCCGGTAGGCCCACCACGACCAGGCGGCTCGGCCGCCGCGCGCGCACCACCAGCCCCGTGTCGCGCGGCGGACGGCCCGCGATGACGAGATCGGTCTCGTGATGCTGCAATTCGAGGAACAGCGCGTCGCGCGGATGCACCGACAGGCTCAGCTCGATATCCGGGAACCGGCGGCGGAACGAGGCCAGCGGCCGCAGCAGGACGTACTCGCCCGCGGTGGCGACCACGCCGATCCGCAGCCGTCCGGTCTCGGCGCGGCGCACCGCCGCTTGGGCCTCGTTCATCAACCCGAGAATTCCGCGGCAGTACTCGGCGTAGACGCGGCCGGCCTCGGTCAGCGCGATCCCGCGCCCGGCTTTCGCGACGAGTTTGGCGCCCAGCTGTTTCTCGACGTGCGCGACCGCCGCGGAGACGGCGGCCTCGGTGATGTGCAGCTGCGCGGCGGCCCGGCGGATGCTGCCGTGGCGGGCGACGGCCAGGAAGGTTTCCATCCGAGCCGCGCTCACCATACCCACCGGAGAACGGTAACAAACTCAATGAATATGTTGAGTATCGCGAGGAACAATCAAATTGTTTGTCGGTATCCGGCCCGTCATCCTGGAAATCTCGAGGCACGCCCGTTCGCCCGGGTGCGGGTGTCCCGCAGTGGCACAGCAGGAGGAACGATGGCCGAAGAAACCGAACGCGACCGCTGGGATCCGGGTGTCCAATCCTATGCGTCGATGGGCTATTACGCCCCCGACTACCAGCCGTCGGAAACCGACGTGCTCGCCGTGTTCCGGGTGACCCCGCAGCGCGGCGTCGACCCGATCGAGGCGGCCGCCGCGGTGGCCGGTGAATCCTCCACGGCGACCTGGACGGTGGTGTGGACCGACCGGTTGACCGCACATTCGCGCTACCAGGCCAAGTGCTATCGCATCGATGAGGTGCCCGGCCGGCCGGGGGAGTACTTCGCCTATATCGCTTACGATCTGGACCTGTTCGAGGAGGGGTCGATCACCAATCTGACCTCCTCGATCATCGGCAACGTGTTCGGATTCAAGCCGCTGCTCGCGCTGCGGCTGGAAGACATGCGCATTCCGGTGGCATACGTGAAGACGTTCCAGGGGCCGCCGCACGGCACGGTGATGGAACGCGAATATCTCAACAAATACGGCAGGCCGCTGCTCGGTGCGACGGTGAAACCGAAACTCGGGCTATCCGCGCGCAATTACGGGAGGGTGATCTACGAGGCGTGCAAGGGCGGGCTCGATTTCACCAAGGACGACGAGAACATCAACTCGCAGCCGTTCATGCGCTGGCGCGACCGGTACCTGTTCGCGATGGAAGGCGTGAACCGGGCGATGGCCGAGACCGGTGAGATCAAAGGTCACTACCTGAATGTGACCGCGGCGTCGATGGAGGACATGTACGAACGCGCCGAGTTCGCCAAGGAACTCGGCAGCGTCGTCATCATGATGGACCTCACCGTCGGATTCACCGCGATGCAGTCGATGTCGCACTGGGCGCGTCGCAACGGGGTGCTGCTGCATCTGCACCGCGCGGGGCATTCCACCTACACCCGGCAGAAGACCCATGGTGTGAGCTTCCGGGTGCTGGCCAAGTGGTGCAGGCTGATCGGCGTCGACCATCTGCACGCGGGCACCGTGGTCGGGAAGCTCGAGGGCGACCCGGCGACGACCAAGGGGTTCTACGACACGCTGCGGGAGAACCACATCCGGACCGAACCGGCCAACGGGATCTTCTTCGACCAGTACTGGGCGAGCCTGCCGGGCGTGATGCCGGTGGCCTCCGGCGGCATCCACGCCGGGCAGATGCACCAGCTGCTGGATCTGTTCGGCGACGACGTGGTGCTGCAATTCGGCGGCGGCACGATCGGGCATCCCCTCGGCATCGCCGCGGGCGCGGAGGCGAACCGGGTGGCGCTGGAAGCGGTCGTGCAGGCCCGCAACGAGGGCCGTGACCTGTTGAAGGAAGGGCCGGAGGTGTTGCGCAAGGCCGCCGAGATCTGCCGCCCGCTCGACGTCGCGCTGGCCACCTGGGGCGATGTCACCTTCGACTACACCTCCACCGACGCGCCGGACGCGGTGCCCACGGCCAGCCGCTGAGCAGCCGGGAAGGACAAGCCATGTATTTACGGCACGGAACATTCTGCTATCTGCCGCCGCTGACCGACGAGCAGATCGCCGCGCAGGTGCGCTACGCGCTGCTCAACAGCTGGCCGGTCTCCATCGAGTACACCGACGATCCGCATCCGCGCAACGCCTACTGGGAGATGTGGGGGCTGCCGCTGTTCGACTTGGACGAGCCCGACGGAGTGCTGGCCGAGATCGACACGTGCAGGGCGACTTTCCCGCGTCACTATGTGCGGGTGCTCGCGTACGACGCGCGCTACACCAGGCAGACGACCGCGCTGAGCTTCCTGGTGCAGCGCCCGCCCGAGGAGCCCGGTTTCCTGCTGACCCGCACCGAGGGGCCGGACCGTCAGCAGAAGTACGGCCTGCACTCGTATGCCACGACCGTCCGCCCGGGAGACCGGTATGGCGGCTGAGCGCAACGGCTCGGGATTCCGTCTGCACCGGCCGGGGACCGAGGTCCCCGGCGGGGTGCAGGCCGCGCCCGGGGATCCTGAGGCGCCGGAAATTCTCGGCGAGGACGCGGTGCTGGATCTGTCCACCGACATCGCGGGCCACGACGTCGAGGAGACGCTGCGCAAGCTGGACGCCGAACTGATCGGGCTGGCCCCGGTGAAGCGGCGGGTGCGCGAGATCGCGGCGCTGCTGCTGATCGATCGCGCGCGGCAGCGGTTCGGGCTGACCGCCTCGCGGCCCACCATGCACATGAGCTTCACCGGCGGGCCCGGCACGGGCAAGACCACGGTGGCCTTGCGGATGGCCCAGATGCTGCACGCCCTCGGCTACCTCCGGAAACCGAAGGTGCATACCGTGACCCGCGACGATCTGGTGGGTCAGTTCATCGGGCACACCGCACCGAAGACGAAGGAGGCGCTGGCCAAGGCGGCCGGTGGGGTGCTGTTCATCGATGAGGCCTACTACCTGTTCCGGCCGGAGAACGAACGCGACTACGGGCAGGAAGTGATCGAGATCCTGCTGCAGGAGATGGAGAACGAGCGCGCCAGCCTGGTGGTGATCTTCGCCGGATACCCGGATCGAATGGACCGCTTCTTCTCCGCCAATCCGGGACTTTCCTCGCGGGTGGCCCATCACCTGGAATTCGCCGACTACACCCACGCGGAACTGCTCGGCATCGCCGATCTCATGGTGGCCGCGGAGAGCTTCCGCTTCGACGACGCGGCGCGGACGGCATTCGGCGCGTACCTGGAACGCCGAATGACGCGTCCGCGCTTCTCCAACGCGCGCAGCGTGCGCAACGCGCTGGACCGGTGCCGGTTGCGTCAGGCCAAACGCCTGGTCGAGCTGCGCAGACCGCTGAGCAGAACCGATCTGATCACCCTGACCGATCAGGATGTGTACGGCAGCAGCGTGTTCACCGAACAAGAACTATCCGGAGAGCCGGCCGTGCGAGGCCTCCGGTGACGAGATCGAGGCGCGATGCCAGAAGGACTGAAGACCCTCACCCGGTACACCATCGAGCAGGAGCACCGGCATCCCGGATCCTCCGGTGAGTTCTCCGCCCTGGTGAACGTGATCGCGACGGCGACGAAGATCGTCGCGAATCAGGTCACCCGCGGCGCCATCGTCGGATCGCTGGGCGGGGTCGTCGATCCCACCCTGCTCCCGCCCGGGGATGCGGACGAGCCGCCACCTGCCGTGCCTCGCCAACTGGACGCGATCAGCAACGACATCATGGTGGCCGAAACCCAGTGGACGGGCCATCTCGCGGCGTTGCTGTCCGAGCAGATCAGCGACATCCACCCGGTGCCCGACACGCATCGGCGCGGAAAGTACCTGTTGGCGTTCGATCCCTTGGACGGTTCGTCCAACATCGACGTCAATCTGCCGGTGGGCACGATCTTCAGCGTGCTGCGCGCGCCCGCGCGGGGAAAGGGCTCCTCGAGCACTCCGAGCGCGGAGGATTTCCTGCAACCGGGTGTGCAGCAGGTGTGCGCCGGGTTCACCCTGTACGGGCCCGCGACCATGCTGGTGCTGACGACCGGTAGCGGGGTGGACGGGTTCACCCTGGACCGGGAGATCGGCGCGTTCGTGCTGACCCATCCCCGGATGCGCATTCCCGAGGACACCTCCGGTTTCGCGATCAACGCGGCCAACGAGCGATTCTGGGAGCGGCCGGTGCGCCGCTACGTGCACGAGTGCCTGGACGGGGTGGACGGCCCACGCGAGCGCGATTTCAATATGCGCTGGGTGGCCTCGCTGGTCGCCGACACCTTTCACATCCTCACCCGGGGCGGGGTCTACCTGTATCCGCGCGATACCCGCCCGCCGAGGCGGCCGGGCCGGGTCGCGCTGCTCTACGGCGCCAATCCGATCGCGTTCATCGTCGAACAGGCCGGTGGCGCGGCGACCACCGGCAGCGAGCGGGTGCTGGAGGTGGCGCCGGGCGAGGTCCATCAGCGGGTGCCGCTGATCTTCGGTTCGCGCAACGAAGTCGAGCGCATCGAGCGGTATCACCGCGAACCCGACGCAGGACCCAGCTTCGACAGCTCGCTGTTCGGCACGCGCTCGCTGTTCCGCCCGGCCCAGCGCTGAAGAGGAGAACCATGTCGGTCAAGCACCCCGTCGTCGCGATCACCGGGTCCTCCGGCGCCGGCACCTCCAGCGTGACCCGGACCTTCCAGGAGATCTTCCGCCGCGAAGGGATCAACGCCGCCATCGTCGAGGGTGACTCGTTCCACCGGTACGACCGCAACGAGATGAAGCTGGCCATGGCCGAGGCGGAGCAGAACCGCAATGTTCGGTTCTCGCACTTCGGTGAGGAGGCCAACCTGCTGGCGGAATTGGAGTCGCTGTTCCGCGATTACGGTGAGACCGGCGTCGGCACCGTCCGTCGATATCTGCACGACGAGGCAGAGGCCAAACCCTACGGGCAACCGCCTGGGACTTTCACGCCGTGGGAGGAGCTGACACCGGGCAGTGACCTGCTGTTCTACGAGGGTCTGCACGGCGCGGCGGTGACGTCCACCGTGGACGTGGCCCGGTACACCGATCTGCTGGTCGGGGTCGTGCCGATCATCAATCTGGAGTGGATTCAGAAGGTGATCCGGGACAAGACAGAGCGCGGCTATTCCAGCGAGGCGGTGATCGACACGATCCTGCGGCGGATGCCCGATTACGTCACCTACATCTGCCCGCAGTTCTCCCGCACCTACGTCAACTTCCAGCGGGTGCCGACCGTGGACACCTCGAATCCGTTCATCGCGCGCACCATCCCGACGGCCGACGAGAGCTTCGTGGTGATCCGGTTCGCGGATCCGAAGGTCATCGACTTCCCGTATCTGCTGTCGATGCTGCACGACTCGTTCATGTCGCGGACCAACTGCATCGTGGTGCCCGGGGGCAAGATGGAGCTGGCCATGCAGCTGATCTTCACTCCACTGATCCTGCGGTTGATGGACAAGCGGCCGAAGCGGTCGTATTGAACGTTCGCGCGGTTCGACGGCTCAGTCGGGGAGCAGGGGTACCGAGATGCCCTCGCCGCGGTGCAGCAGCGTGGCGCGGGTGACGGCGGAGGAGCCGAAGCGCTTGCGCAGGTCGTCGAGGGTCGCGTCGAGGGTGTTGGTGGCGCGGGGCTCGAACGGCAGCGCCAGTTGCACGGCGTCGGCGTCGGTGAGATTGGTCAGCGCCAGGCCGATGAGAGTGAGACCGCGATCCTGGATGAGCGGCATCGCCCCGGCGAGCAGGGTGCGGGCCGCGCCGAGGATGGTCTCGGTGTGGTCGGTGGCCTCGGCGAGGGTGTGTGACCGGGTGACCCGGGTGAAATCGTCGAAACGCAGACGCAGCACCACGGTCCGGCACACGCGGTTCGCGGCACGCAGGCGCCTGCCGAGCCGATCGGTGAGTCCGTGCAGGTAGGCCTCGATCTCGTCGGGGGGACGTTGCCTGCGGCCGAGGGCGCGCTGGGCGCCGATCGAGCGCCGCCGCCTGCCGGTCTCCACGCGGCGCGGGTCGCGCGCCCAGGACAGGGCGTAGAGGTGACGGGCCGCGGCGGAGCCGAGTATCGCCCGCAGCGGGCTCTCGCCCAGCTCGGCCAGCTGACCGACGCGGGTGATGCCGTGCGCGTGCAACGTGCGAGCGGTGACATCGCCGACCCCCCAGAGTCTTTCGACCGGCAGCGGATGCAAGAAGTCCAGTTCGCCACCCGGCGGCACCACTCGCAACCCGTCCGGTTTGGCGACCGCACTGGCCACCTTGGCGAGGAACTTGGTGCGGGCGATACCCACCGAGATCGGCAAGCCGACGCGATCGCGGACCTGCGCGCGCAGCCGCGTCGCGATGGCGACGGGCTCACCCGAGATCCGGCGCAGGCCGCCGACGTCGAGGAACGCTTCGTCGATCGAGATGCCCTCCACCACGGGCGTGGTGTCGCGGAAGATGTCGAAGACGGCTTTGCTCGCCTCGGCGTAGGCGGACATCCGCGGCGGTACCACGATCGCCTGCGGGCACAACCGGCGCGCCTGCGCTCCGTTCATCGGGGTGCGTACGCCGAACGCCTTCGCCTCGTAGCTGGCGGCCAAGACCACTCCGCCGCCGACGATCACCGGTTTGCCGCGCAGCCGTGGGTCGTCACGCTGTTCGACCGAGGCATAGAACGAGTCGAGGTCGGCATGCAGGATCGACGCCTCCGTCCGCGCGAGTATCCGGGGCCTGCCGGATCGGGAGACGGGCGCATCGGACACGAACATATGTTCGCACAGGGCTCCGACAAGCGCCGTGGTGCCGGGGCGATCTACTGGTTGCCTCAGTAGTAACCCCCCTCTGCCGGTAACCTGTTCCCACGACGGGGCACAGCTCGGATGAGGGAGTCGGTAGAGTGCGAGGATTCGGGGATCTGGAGGCGGTGATCATGGACCGCATCTGGGATCAGGACGCAGAGGACACAACGGTGCGCGAGATTTTCGACGAACTGTCGGCTCAGCGCGACATCGCCTATACGACGGTTATGTCGACCATGGACAACCTGCATCGCAAAGGCTGGCTGGCGCGCGAACGCGCGGGCAAGGCCTATCGATATTGGCCGACCCTCACCAGGGAAGAACACAGCGCCCGGCTCATGCTGGAGGCACTCGGGTCCGGTGGCCGGTCGGATCTGGTACTCAGTCATTTCGTCGATCGGATCAGCGCCGAGGAGTCGGCCGGGCTGCGTGCCGCGCTCCGCAGACTCGCGGCGCGCAAGTCACCAGAAGTGCCGTGAGCCTTGCCATAGCTCTGATGCTGTACGGCAGCGTCGTGGCGACCTTCGGTCCGCCCGTGCTGCGCAGTCTGACCCATCGCGGCATCGCGCCGCGGCTGGGTGTGATCGCCTGGGTCGTCGCGATCGTCGGCGCGCTGAGCGCGTGGGGGATCGCGGCGATATTGGTGACCGTCGAGTTCGCCACCTACTGGGGACATCCGAAGGACGCGTTGCGCGCCTGTATTTCGTTCCTCTGGTCGCCGATGCACGTCCACGGCGCGGCGGCCACCCGGGCGGCTACGTTCGCGGCGGCGGCGCTGGTCGCGACCGGCACGGTCGCACTCGTGGTCCGCGCCGTGGGCGTTGTGGTGGACATGCGCAGGCGGACGAGTGTCCATGCGCGGGCGGTGCGGCTGGTCGGCAGGCCGGTGCCGGGTATCGGGGCGGTGGTGCTCGATTCGCCCGAACGTCAGGTGTATTGCGTGCCGGGACGGCCCGACACCATCGTGGTCACCACTGCCGCGCTGGAGGCGCTGGACGGCGACCAGCTCGCCGCGGTCCTGGCCCACGAACGCGCGCACCTGTCCGGCAGGCACGCCGCGTTGACCGCGGTGCTGCGCGCGGTCGCGACCACCTTGCCCGGGCTGCGATTGTTCACCGTCGGCGTGGCCGAGATCGCGCGCCTGCTGGAGATGTGCGCCGACGACAAGGCCGCCGACGAACACGGCTCGCTGCCGCTGCTGGGCGGGCTGCTGGCGATCGTCGGCATCGCCGAGCCCGCGCCGCCGGGTGCGCTGGCCGCCGCGGGCACCGCCGTGCTGGCCCGTGCCGAGCGGCTGGCCGACCCGGTCGGCGCGATCCGGCGGGCCACCACCCGCACCGCTCTGCTGGGCGTGATCGCGATGACGGTGACCGGGTCGGCGCTGGCGGCCGCGACGGTCGCGGGTATGGGCGCACTGCTGAGCTGAGTGGTCGGAGGAAAGCAAGTTGCGGGTCACCTGGGATCAGGTCTTCGCTTGGCGACTGCATCGTCAATACGTGCGGTCCCGTGCGGACGAGGGGGTGGTTGCGATCGCCGGACGTCTGTGCGGGGTGCAAGCTCAGGTCACCTCCGCGGCGGAGCTGGCGGTCGCGCTGCGCAGCACGAAACCCGAGCCGGGCGGGCTCGTCCGCGCGCTCGAGGACGGCGCGCTGATGAAGACCTGGGCGATGCGCGGCACCCTGCACGCGCTCACCCCGGACCTGGCCGCCGCCTGCCTCGCGCTCATCGCCTCCGCGCGCACCTGGGAGAAGCCCGCCTGGCAGAAGCACTTCGGCGCCTCACCCGCGGAGGTGGCGGCGCTCACCGAGGCGGTCGCCGAGGTGCTGGACGGTGCGGTGCTCACCCGCGAGGAACTGGTCGAGGCCCTGGTGTCCGAACCGGGATTCCACCGGCTCGGCGAGGAATTGCGCTCCGGCTGGGGCGCGCTGCTCAAACCCCTGGCCTGGCAAGGGGCGCTCTGCCACGGTCCGGCGCGGGGAGCCAAGGTGACGTTCGCCAGCCCCGCGCATCTGGTGCGTGGCTGGCCCGGTCTGCCGGACCCCGATGCCGCGGCGCACGCGGCCGTCCTCGCCTACCTCCGCGCCTACGGCCCCGCGACGCCGGAGACCTTCGATGCCTGGCTCAGCCGTAACAGCCTGCGCAAGACCACGGTCCGCCGGTGGTTCGCCGAGCTGGGTGAACTGCTCACCGAAGTCGAGGTGGAGGGCCGCCGTGCCTTCCTGCCGACCGACCAGGTCGACGCCGTGGCCGCCTGCGCGCCGAGCGCGTCGGTGCACCTGCTCGGCGCCTTCGACCAATACGTGCTGGGACCGGGCACCGGTGACGCCGCCCTGCTGCCCGCAGCCCACCGTGCGAAGGTGAGCCGCACGGCGGGGTGGATCTCGCCGATCGTCGTGGTGGACGGACGCATCGCAGGCGTCTGGGAACTCACCGAAGACGCCGTCGCGATCACCATGTTCGACGGTGCGCCGCTGCCGAAGCGGGGGATGGAGGCGGCTGTCGCGCACGTCGCTCTGGCGGCCGGGCGCGAGACGCTCACGGTGCGGGCCGCGTAGCGCTGTCGCGATGCGCCACATAGTGTTCCAGGCCGTCGAGGATGCGCTGTAGCCCGAAACCGAAGTGGTCGAAATCCGGGCCGAACGCGTCCTCCGACAGTGCCGCCATGACCGGGTAGCGGCCGCTGGCGATGGCTTGTTCCAGCATGGGCGCCTGCGCCTGCCAGAATTCCGCGTCGGTCAGGCCCGAGACGCGTTCGGACTCCTGCTCGTACAGCTGCGTGCGGGCCACGCCGAGTACATAGCCGGAGATCATGATCACCACCGAGACGAGTTCGCGATCGGGCAATCCCATCGGGCGGATCGCGCCGAGCACTTGCTCCATGCCTTCCACCGCCCCTGGGCCGAGTACCGGGCGGGACTGGTTCACTCCGATCAGCCAGGGGTGACGCCGGTACATCGCGAGGGATTCGTAGGCGAGGGATTCCAGCGCGCCGCGCCAGCCGTCGGTGCGATCCCCGTGATCGCCGGTGGGAGCCTGCACCCGGTCGAGCATCAGGTCCAGCAGTTCGGCCTTGCCCGGGAGATACCGGTACAGCGACATGGTGCCGGTGCCGAGCTCGGTCGCGACCCGGCGCATGGTCACCGCGGCGAGGCCCTCCCCGTCGGCCACCGCGATCGCCGCGTCGACGATCCGGTCCAGCGACAGACCGGGTTTCGGCCCGCGGCTCGGGCGGGGGCCCGCGCCCCAGAGCAGGTCGAGGGTGCGGGCGATGTCGCCGCTGCCGCTGGTCTCCGTGCTGGTCACATCCGCCAGCTTATCCGCTTGGCAAGAAACTGGGTACGTTGTACTCTAATCCGAGTACGTTGTACTCAGTTTTCGGGTACGCCACGGGGAAGGTGAAGAGTGAACGATTTCGCGGTCCTGGCCGAGGGACTGGAAAAGAGATACGGGGACAAGCGAGCCCTGGACGGATTCGATCTCGCCGTGCGGCGCGGCACGGTGCACGGATTGCTCGGGCCCAACGGCGCGGGCAAGACCACCGCCGTGCGCATCCTGTCGACGTTGATCCGGCTGGACGGCGGCCGGGCGAGCGTGGCCGGTCTGGATGTCGCCTGCCACCCGCGCGAGGTGCGCGCCCGCATCGGGCTGACCGGCCAGTACGCCGCCGTCGACGAGGTGCTCACCGGGCGGCAGAACCTGGAGATGTTCGGCAGGCTGTTCCACCTCGGCGGACGCCGGGCCAAGCAGCGGGCCACCGAACTGCTCGAGCGCTTCGACCTGACCGAAGCCGGCGACCGCGGCGTCGGCAAGTACAGCGGCGGCATGCGCCGCAGGCTCGACCTGGCAGCCTCGATGATCCTCGCGCCGGACGTGCTGTTCCTCGACGAGCCCACCACCGGCCTGGACCCGCGCAGTCGCGGCGAGGTCTGGGAGTCGGTGCGCGCCCTCGTAGCAGACGGCACCACGGTGCTGCTGACCACGCAGTATCTCGAGGAGGCGGACAAACTCGCCGCCCGGATCACCGTCATCGATCAGGGACGCGCCATCGCCGAAGACACCCCGGACGGATTGAAGAGCGCGGTGGGCGGCGACCGCATCGAGGTCGTGGCCGCGGACGTGGCCGACCTGCCCGCCGTCGCCAAAGTGGTGGCCCGCGTATGCGAGGGCGAACCGGACACCGACGACGTCGAACGCCGGGTGTCGGCAGCGGTCACCGAGCGCGTCGCGGCACTCACCGAGGTCGCGCGCACCCTCCAGGACGAAGGCGTGGAGGTGGAGGACATCGGTCTGCGCAGGCCCAGTCTCGACGACGTGTTCTTGCAGTTGACCGGTCATCGTACGACCGCAGAGGAGGAAGCCCGATGAGCACCGTCGACCTCACCCCGAGCCGTTCGCGTTCCCGCGCGTACTGGGCGATCGCCGATTGCTGGAACCTGGTGCGCCGCGGCCTGACGCACTATCAACGGCAGCCGGTCAATATCGCCTGGCAACTCGGCTTCCCGATCCTGTCGGTACTGCTGTACGGGTACGTGTTCGGCAGCGCGATGAGCGTGCCGGGCGGCGGTGACTACCGCAGCTTCCTGATGCCGGGCATGTTCGCCATGACCATGGCGTTCGGCTTCGTCAACACCGCCACGGTGGTCGTCTACGACGCCACCAACGGCGTGATCGATCGCTTCCGCTCGATGCCCATGGCCTCCTCGGCGGTCGTGTCCGGGCGCGGGGTGACCGACCTGATCGTGGCCTGCGCCGAACTGACCATTCTGATGCTCACCGCACTGGTCATCGGGTGGCGACCCGACGGGGGAGTGCTGCGCGGCGTCGCTGCCTTCGGTCTGCTGTTGTTGCTGCGGTTCGCGCTGATCTGGGTGGGCGTCTGGCTCGGATTGCTGGTGCCGAACCCGGAGGCGGCGGGCGGGTTGTTCGCGGTCGCCTTCCCGCTCACCATGATCTCCAGCATCTTCGTCGCGCCCCAGCTGATGCCGGACTGGCTGGGCGCCATCGCGGCGTGGAATCCGATCTCCTCCACGGTGGCTGCGACCCGCGAACTGTTCGGCACACCGGTCGGCAGCGGGGATTCCTGGGTGGAACAGCACTCGTTGCTGATGGCGGTGGTGTGGCCGCTGATCATCACGGCGATCTTCCTGCCGCTCGCGGTGCGGCGATTCCAGCGCCTGAGCCGCTGAGCCGCCACCGAGTGAACGACCCTATGGCGCCCGGTTTCGCTGCCGGGCGCCATAGGGTCGGCACGCCGGACCGTCCAGTGAGCGAGCCCCGACAACGGTCCGGCCGTCCCACGGCGAAAACTCCGCACATTTCGAGAGGAACCGGCGCCACCGCGGGACGCGTTTGCGGCGCCCGCCCTCCGGTGGTCCGTTGTGGCGTGCGAGACTCGCCTTCCTACTCGCCACTCCGGCGATTCTGGGGGCGGGGACGCTGTCGATCGTCCACTTCAGCTGAGATTCCCGCGCGCGAGTGACCGAGGCCGAGCTGCCGGACCGAAGGTTGGTCCGATCCGGCAGCGAGCCCGGGACGATCAACCGGTTACGTATTCGTCGGCCAGCACTTCACCGTCGCCGTCCAGGAAGAGCGCTGCGCCGACGGTCCCGCCGGCGACCAGTTCGATCAGACTCGCGGAGGATCCGGCATCGCCCGGATGCAGGATCTGGGACTCGTAGGTGAGTCCGTCGCGGGTGCGCAGCTCCTCGGCCGCGGTGGCGAGGTCGTCGTAGCTGAGCGTCTGCGCGCCGGCGAACGCCGGGTCGCCGCCGCGCAGCGCGCGGGTGCGGTGCGCGTAGGTGACCGGGCGCGGGGACTCGGCGGCGATCTCGGCGACGACAGCCGGGTCGTCGAGCGCCAGCCAGTCGGGCGCTTCGCCGGACCAGGAGCTGCCCATGGTGAGACCGATCTTGATCTCGAGTTCGTCCGGCAGTGTCGCGTCGAGTGTGTCGACCGGCACCACGGCGGCGCCTGCCTTGAGCACGGCCCAGGTGGCGATGACCGCCTCGATCCCGCGGTCCAGCCGTACCGCCACGCCCGCGCCGGGGCCGCAGCCGCGCGCGATGAGCACCCGAGCCAATTGCGACGAGCGGGTCTCGAGGTCGTGGTAAGTCAGCTCCTCGTCGCCGGACACGATCGCGGGGGCTTCGGGGTCGTCTTCGACCGCGGCCACCAACGCCTGGGTCAGCGCGGTTCCGGCGGTTGCCGTCGACGGCGCCTGGGCGGGTTTGGCGGCGGCGGTGCCGAGTTGGT
>NZ_BAFS01000140.1 GCF_000308415.1 Nocardia asiatica NBRC 100129
ATCGGGGTTCGGCATGCTTCAAGCGATACTGGCAGCAAAAGGCATCTTCCGCAACGCTCGGGACGATGACCATCCCAGATTCGGCAGGTCAACGGGTTCGAAGGCTGCGCAAGCGGAGGTGGGGCTCTGCTCGAGACAGGGCGTCGCGGACCGGCAGCGGCTCGCCGCCCAGGTTCTACCGGAACCCCGGGGTGGAAAAGTGCGGTGCCGCCGCTGTCGCGCAGCGGCGGCACCAGCGCACGCGAGGATGGTCAGCGGACGAGTGTCGCCGCCTGATCGGCCAGATCGAGCAGTGGCTGCGGATAGACGCCGAGCGCGAAGGTGACCGCCGCGGTGATCGCCACGATCGTCGTGGTCAGCGGAGGACCGACCGGGACCGGAGCGTCGGCGGGCGGGTCGGTGAAGAACATCAGCACGATGACCCGCAAATAGAAGAACGCCGCGACGGCACTGCAGATCACGCCGATGATGACCAGCGGTGTCGCGCCACCCGAGGCAGCGGCCTCGAACACGGCGAACTTGCTGACGAAGCCGCTGGTGAGCGGCAGCCCGGCGAAGGAGAGCAGGAACAGCGCGAAAACCGTGGCCAGCCAAGGGGAACGGCGGCCCAGCCCGGCCCAGCGTGGCAGGGCGGTGGCTTCCCCGCCGTCCGCCTCGCGGACCAGACTGACCACGGCGAACGCGCCGAGCGTTCCGATGCCGTAGGCCGCCAGGTAGAACAGCACCGCCGCGACGCCCCGGTCGTTGGCCGCCACCGGGCCGACCAGGAGGAAACCGGCATGGGCCACGGAGGAATACGCCAGCATCCGTTTGACGTCGGTCTGGGTGATCGCCATGACCGCGCCGACGGCCATGGTGGCGATCGCGACGGCCGCGAGGATCGGCCGCCAGTCGTCGCGCAGACCCGGCACGGCGACCTGCAGCACGCGCACCAGCGCTCCGATGGCCGCGATCTTGGTAGCCGCCGCCATGAAGCCGGTGATCGGGGTGGGAGCGCCCTGGTACACATCCGGCACCCAGGACTGGAACGGCACCGCGCCGATCTTGAACAGCAGACCCACCGCGAGCATCGCGACGCCGAGCACCGCCAGTGTCGCGTTCTCCGGATGCCGGGCGATCGCGTCCGCGATGCCGCCGAGCCGCACCGTACCGGCCTGGCCGTACAGCAGCGCGACGCCGTAGAGGAAGAACGCCGAGGAGAACGCGCCGAGCAGGAAGTACTTCAGCGCGGCTTCCTGCGAGAGCAGCCGGTTGCGCCGGGCCAGCCCGCACAGCAGATACAGCGGCAGCGACAGCACTTCGAGCGCGACGAACATGGTCAGCAGATCGTTGGACGCCGGGAACAGCAACAGGCCGCCGATCGCGAGCAGCGTCAGGGGGAACACTTCAGTGGTGGCGACACCCGCGCGCAGCGCCGCCGCTTCGGCCGCGCTACCCGGCACCGCTGATGCCTGCGGCGTGAACGCGTCCACACCGCGTTCCCGCGTGGCGGCGGCCCGGCTCCAGGTTCCCGGGCCGGATCGGGCCTGCTGGCGCGATTCCGCTCCGCGCTCGGCGATGAACAGGACCCCGAGGATCGACACGACCACGATCGTGCCCTGCAGGAACAACGTGACACCGTCGATGGCCACGGCGCCCGCGACCGCGGTGGTTTCGGTGCCCGCGAGCGCCACGACGGCCACCAGCGCCGCGGCCAACCCGGTCAGGCTCAGCACCAGATGGGTGGCGTAGCGGTAGCGCCGGGCGACGAACGCTTCGGCAAGCACGCCGAGCACCGCGGCGCCGAACACGATGAGCATGGGGGACAGGGCGCCGTACTCGATGCTCGGCGCGGGAACGCTCGCCGCGAGCGTCGTGGAGGAGGCGAGGTCGTTCACTTGTGGGCACCTCCGGGATGTTGGGCCGATCCCGCTTCGGGCATGGGTGGTGTCGCGGGGGCGGGATCGGTCCGGCCGATGGTGGTGAGCGTCTGGCTCACCGCGGGATTGATGAAGTCGGTGAGGACTTTCGGGTAGACGCCGAGGAACAGCAGCGCGGCGATCAGCGGCGCCACCACGGCGATCTCGCGCGGCGCCAAGTCGTGGATCCGCTCGTTGCCTTCCTTCACCGGCCCGGTCATCATCCGCTGGTAGAGCCACAGCACGTACAGTGCGGCGAGCACCAGCGCGACGGCGGCGACCACGGCGGCGACCTGGTACCGGGCGAAGGTGCCGACCAGCACCAGGAACTCGCTCACGAACGGGGCCAGACCGGGCAGCGACAGCGTCGCCAGACCGGCGATGAAGAACGTGCCCGCGAGCACCGGGGCCACCTTCTGGACGCCGCCGTACGCGGCGATGAGCCGGGTTCCCCGCCGCGACACCAGGAATCCGGCCACCAGGAACAGCGCGGCGGTCGAGATGCCGTGATTGACCATGTAGAGCGTCGCACCGGTCTGACCCTGGCTGGTCATGGCGAACACGCCGAGGATGATGAAACCGAAGTGGGAGATCGACGTGTAGGCGATCAGTCGCATCACGTCGGTCTGCCCGATGGCCAGCAAGGCGCCGTACACGATGCCGATCACCGCGAGCGTGATCACCAACGGCGCATAGGTGTCGGACGCTCCGGGGAACAGCGGCAGGCAGAAACGCAGCATGCCGAAGGTGCCTACTTTGTCGACCACCGCCATCATCAGCACCGCGCTGGAGGGAGTGGCCGCGACGGCGGCGTCCGGCAGCCAGGTGTGCAACGGCCACAGCGGCGCCTTGACCGCGAAGGCGAACATGAACCCGAGGAACAGGGCGTTGAGCACCGCGGGCCCGGCGCCGAGTTCCCCGGCGTTGGCGGCGGCGACGACGGTGCGCAGATCGAAGGTGCCCGAGGAGCCCTCGCCCAGCCCTTCGCGGGCGGTGAGCACGTACAACCCGATGACCGCCGCGAGCATGATCAACCCGCCGAACAGGTTGTACAGCAGGAACTTCACCGCCGCGCGGGAGCGCTGTCTGCGCACCAGCGCGTCGCCGGTGCGCGGCCCGAATCCGCTGATGAGGAAGTACATCGGGATGAGCATCGCCTCGAAGAACACGTAGAACAGCAGGATGTCCAGGGCGAGGAAGGAGATCAGCACCATCGCCTCGACGAGCAGGATGAGCGCGACGTAGGTGTGCGCCACCCGCTTCCCACCGCCGACTTCCCGTTCGTCGTGCCAGCCCGCCAGGATCAGCAACGGAACCAGTGCCGCGGTCAGCAGCACCAGCACCAGCGCGATGCCGTCCAGCCCGAGGGTGTAGCCGGCGCCGAACGCCGGTATCCACTGATGGGATTCGACGAACTGGTACTGCTCGCCCGCGGTGTCGAACCGCACGGCGAGCCCGACGCCGATGCCCAGCACGAGCACCGAGAAGCCCAGTGCCACAGCGCGTGCGAGGGTGCGTCGCGCGGCGGGCAGCACGAGGACGATCGCCGCACCGGCGACCGGGGCCAGCCACAACGTCGTCAACCAGGGGAACGAGTTCACCACAACCTCACCGCCAGCAGGGCTGCGGCCACCAGGGCCGCGCCGGTGAACATGGACAGGGCATAGGACCGCACGAACCCGGACTGCACTCGCCGGGCCCGCGCGGACAACCCGCCGATCAGCGCCGCGGTGCCGTTCACGACGCCGTCGATACCGCGGTTGTCGAGGAAGACCAGCGCCCGGGTCAGGTACTGGCCGGGCCGCATGAACGCGGCTTCGTTGACCGCGTCGCCGTAGAGGTCGCGGCGTGCCGCGACAGTCAGCCCGGAGACGGTTTCGGGTGCGGTCTCCGGGATGTCGCGTTTCGCGTACTGCGAGTAGGCCACCGCCGCGCCGACGGCGATCACACCGAGCGCGAGGACCGTTACCAGCGCGGCGGGAACGGTTTCGGCGCCGTGGTGAGCGCCGACGACCGGTTCCAGCCAGTTCTGCAGCGAGGAGCCGAAGGCGAACACCGCGCCCGCGCCGACCGAGCCGATGGCGAGCAGGATCATGGGCCCGGTCATCACCGCGGGGGACTCGTGCGGGTGGGTGTCCGGTTGCCAGCGGCGCTCACCGAAGAACGTCATCAGCATGACGCGCGTCATGTAGAACGCGGTCAGGCCCGCGCCCAGTAGCGCGACCATACCCAGCGCGATCCCGCCTGCGCCGCCTTGGTTGAACGCCGCCTCGATGATCCGGTCCTTGGAGAAGAACCCGGCGAACGGCGGGACCCCGATGATGGCGAGGTAGCCGAGGCCGAAGGTGACGTAGGTGATCGGCAGCAGGGTGCGCAGGCCGCCGTAGCGGCGCATGTCGGTTTCGTCGTTCATCGCGTGCATCACCGAACCTGCGCCGAGGAACAGCCCGGCCTTGAAGAAGCCGTGGGTGAGCAGGTGCATGATGGCGAAGGCGTATCCGGCGGGGCCCAGCCCGGCGGCGAGCACCATGTAGCCGATCTGGCTCATGGTGGAGGCGGCCAGCGCCTTCTTGATGTCGTCCTTGGCGCAGCCGATGATCGCGCCGAACAGCAGCGTGACCGCGCCGACCAGCACCACACCGAGCCGCGCGTCCGGGGCGAGGTCGAAGATCGCGTTGGAGCGCGCGATCAGATACACACCGGCGGTGACCATCGTGGCGGCGTGGATCAGCGCCGACACGGGGGTGGGGCCCTCCATGGCGTCACCGAGCCAGGACTGCAGCGGCACCTGTGCGGACTTGCCGCACGCGGCCAGCAGCAGGAGCAGGCCGATCGCGGTGAGCGTGCCCTCGCTCGCGGCGGGCGCGGCGCCGAACACGACCGCGAAGTCGATCGATCCGAAGGTCGCGAACATGACCATCATCGCGATCGCCAAGCCCATGTCGCCGACCCGGTTCACCACGAACGCCTTCTTGGCCGCCGTCGCCGCCGACGGCCTCGCGTACCAGAACCCGATCAGCAGGTAGGAGGCCAGGCCGACGCCTTCCCAGCCGAGGTAGAGCACGAGATAGTTGTTCGCCAGGACCAGCAGCAGCATGGCCGCGAGGAACAGGTTGAGGTAGGCGAAGAACCGTCGGCGGCCTGGGTCGTGGCTCATGTAGCCGATCGAGTAGACGTGGATCAGCGACCCGACGCCGGTGATCAGCAGCGCGAAGCACATCGAGAGCTGGTCCAGCTGTAGCGAGAAGTCGACCTGGAGACCGGCCACCGGGACCCAGCTGAACAGATCCTCGTGTATCGCGCGGTCGGCGGTGTCGCGCCCGAGCATGTCGGTGAAAGCGAGCACGGCGATCCCGAACGAGGCCAGCGCCGTCGCGGTACCGAGCAGATGACCCCACTTGTCGGCGTAGCGTCCGGTCAGCAGCAGGACGATCGCGCCCGCCAGGGGGAGGGCGGGCAGCAGCCACAGCGTTGCGGTGTCCACGTCAGAACTTCAGCAGGTTGGCGTCGTCGACCGAGGTCGAGCGGCGGGTGCGGAAGATGGTCATGATGATGGCCAGACCGACGACCACCTCGGCCGCGGCGACCACCATCGTGAAGAACGCGAACACCTGCCCGTCCAGGTCTGCGTGCATCCGGGCGAAGGTGACGAAGGCGAGGTTCACCGCGTTGAGCATCAGTTCGATGCACATGAACACCACGATGGCGTTGCGCCGCAGCAGTACTCCGGCCGCGCCGATGGTGAACAGCAGGGCGGACAGGAACAGGTAGTTCTCGGGATTCACCGGTTGCCTTCCTCGTCGCTGGGGGTGTCGGTCCCGTCCGATGCGGGCGTGGTGCCGACCGAGATGACGGCCGCTTCGGTGAGCGCCCTGGTGCGGCGGTGCCGCAGGATCGTGCTGACCGACAGCTCCTCGAACGACCCGTCCGGCAGCCGCGCCGGGACGTCCACGGCGTTGTGCCTGGCGTAGACGCCGGGGGTGGGCAGCGGTGTCGCGCGATGTCCCCGCTCGCGGAACCGGCGGCGCGACAGCTCGCGCTGGCCCGTGCGGGGCCCGAACTGCTCGCGGTGGGCCAGCACCATGGCACCGATGGTGGCGGTGATCAGCAGGGCGCCGGTGAGTTCGAAGGCCCACACGTAGCGCAGGAAGATCAGTTCGGCCAGTTCGGCGATCACGTCGCGGCCCGCGAAACCGGAAGCGGGAAAAGAGATGCCGGATTCGCGGACGCCGTGGGCGATGCCGCCGCTGAGCAGCAGCCCGAAGCCCACGCCGACCGCGGCGGCGGCCAGGCGCTGCCCGCGGATGGTCTCCTTCAGCGATTCGGCGGAGTCGACGCCGACGAGCATCAGCACGAACAGGAACAGCATCATCACCGCGCCGGTGTAGACCACGATCTGCACGACGCCGAGGAACAGCGCGTCCTCGGCGATGTAGAACGCTGCCAGCGCGATCATCGTGGCCGCCAGGCACAGGGCGGAGTGCACCGCCTTGGGGGCGAACACCATGCCGAGCGCGCCGAGCACGGCCAGTGGGGCGAGAATCCAGAACTGGACGGTTTCGCCGGTGGAGGCGCGGGTCAACGGCTCCGCGGCCAGGATCAATTCGGTCACCGTGGTGCTCCTTCCACGCCCGCGGCGGCGGGTTGCCGGGGTGCGTCGGTCGCCGTGGCGCCGTTGGTGGCCGGCGCGTCGCCGGGGACCCGGCCGAGGTAGTAGTCCGCCTCGTCGGCGCCGGGGTGCATGGCGTGCGGCGGCGCGGTCATCCCGGGCTGCAGCGGGGCGAGCAACCGGTCCTTCTCGTAGATCAGGTCGGCCCGGTTGTCGTCGGCCATCTCGTAGTCGTTGGTCATCGTGAGCGCCCGGGTGGGGCAGGCCTCGATGCACAATCCGCAGCCGATGCAGCGCAGGTAGTTGATCTGGTAGACCTGCCCGTACCGTTCACCGGGCGAGAAGCGTTCGGTCTCGGTGTTGTCGGCGCCTTCGACGTAGATCGCGTCGGCGGGGCAGGCCCACGCGCACAGTTCGCAGCCGATGCACTTCTCCAACCCGTCGGGATGGCGGTTGAGCTGGTGCCTGCCGTGGTAGCGCGGCGCGGTCGGCGTCTTCTGCTCGGGATAGAACTCGGTGTTCGGCTTCTTGAACATGGTCGCGGCGGTGACCGCGAATCCGGACAGCGGCTCCAACAAGCCGGTCTTGGCGCGGGTGGCGTCGCGGGCCTGCGCGTCGGCGGGCAGCGGCGGCACCGGGAAACCGAGGAACACCGTCGAATCGGCGGATTCCGCGACTGCGGGCTGCTCGACCGGTGGCGCCGTACCCGCCGCGCGGCCCGCCCGCAGGAAGCGCAGCACCAGCAACCCGGTGACCAGCAGGCCGCCGATCACCAGGATCGGAGTCTGTACCTGGTAGCCCTCCGTTTGCAGCACCCGCGCCGTAGCCACCACCATGACCCAGGCCAGCGAGGTCGGGATCAGCAGTTTCCAGCCGAGGTTCATGAACTGGTCGTAGCGCAGGCGGGGCAGCGTGCCGCGCAGCCAGATGAATACGAACAGGAACGTCCAGACCTTGGCGGTGAACCACAGCAGCGGCCACCACCCGGAGTTCGCGCCGTCCCACATGTTCAACGGCCACGGCGCACGCCAGCCGCCGAGGAAGAGCGTGGTGGCCAGCGCGGAAACCGTGGCCATGTTGACGTATTCGGCCAGCATGAACATGGCGAACTTGAGCGAGGAGTACTCGGTGTGGAAGCCGCCGACCAGCTCGCCCTCGGCCTCGGGCAGGTCGAACGGCGCCCGGTTGGTCTCGCCGACCATCGAGACGCAATAGATCAGGAACGACGGCAGCAGCAGGAACACATACCAGGTGCCTTCCTGCGCCGACACGATGCCGGAGGTGGCCATGGTGCCGCCGAGCAGGAAGACGGTGGCGAAGCACAGTGCCATCGCGATCTCGTAGGAGATGACCTGCGCGGTCGAGCGCAACCCGCCCAGCAGCGGATAGGTGGAGCCGGAAGACCATCCGGCAAGCACGATGCCGTAGACGCCGATGGAGGTGATCGCGAGGATGTACAGCACCGCCACCGGAAGATCGGTGAGTTGCAGCGGGGTGGTGACGCCGAAGACGGACACCTCCGGTCCGAAGGGGATAACCGCGAACGCCATGAACGCGGGCACCACCGAGATCACCGGAGCCAGAATGTAGATCGGCTTGTCCACGATGGCCGGGACGATGTCCTCCTTGAGGGCCATCTTCACGCCGTCGGCGATGCTCTGCAGCGAGCCGAACGGCCCGGTGCGGTTCGGGCCGATCCGCATTTGCATGCGCGCCACGATCTTGCGCTCCGCGAGGACCGCGACCAGTGGAATCAGCATCAGATAGACGAATACGGCAACGGCCTTGGCGATCACGAGCCACAGCGGGTCGTGTCCGAAACCCGTGGGGCTGTACGGGGCGGCGAGCGCGGCGAGATCACTCATGGCGGTGCTCCTTCATCCTCTCGTCGGCGTGCCGCAGGTGCACGATCGCGCCGGGCTGCACGGCGAGCTGCTCGGTGACGGAGCAGCCGGGCGAGTGCTGCGGCAGCCACACCACGCGGTCGGGCAGGTCGCTGATCATCAGCGGGAGCGTGACGGCGCCGCGGCTGGTGGCGACGGTGACCGGATCGTCGGGTTGCGCGCCGAGTTCGGCGGCGGTGGCGGCCGACAGCCGCACCACCGGTGGGCGGGCGATGCCGGCCAGATTCGGTTCGCCGTCCTGCATGCGGCCCTCGTCCAGCAGCATCCGCCAGCTGGCGAGCACCGCGGTGCCGGGCTCCGGCCGCGGCAGCGGTTGCGGCCGGTGCGTGGGCGCGGTGACGGGCGGGCCGTCCCATGCGCCGAGTTCGGCCAGTTCGGCGCGGGCTGATTCCACGTCGGGCAGATTCAGCCGCACCGACATCTCGCCGGCGATGGCGTGCAGTACCCGCTGGTCCGACAGCGGCGCGGTCTGGCGGCGCACCATGTCGTCGCCGAGCGCGGCGGCGAACGGGCGCGGCCTGCCCTCCCAGGTGCGGAAGGTGCCGGATTTCTCCATCGCCGCGGCGACCGGGAACACCACGTCGGCGCGTTCGGTGACCGGGCTGCGCCGCAGTTCCAGGCTCACCACGAACCTGGCCGCGTCGATGGCGGCCAGCGCGGCGGCCGGATCGGGCAGGTCGGCGACGTCGACGCCGCCGATGACCAGCGCGCCGAGGCCGGAAGCCGCCTCCAGGATGGCCGTCGTGTCCCGGCCCGCGCCGACCGGCAGTTCCGGCACGTTCCACACCGCCCGAACCTGCTGGCGGGCACGGGGATCGGCGACCGGCCTGCCACCGGGGAGCAGGCCGGGCAGGGCGCCCGCTTCGACCGCGCCGCGTTCGCCCGCTCGGCGCGGCACCCAGGCGAGGGCGGCCCCGGTTTCCTCGGCCAGACGCACCGCGGCCGACAGCGCGCCCGCCACACCCGCCATCCGCTCACCGACCATGATCACCGCGCCGGGTTCGCGCAGCAGTCGCGCCAAGTCGGCGAGCTGGGCCGGATCGGCCCCGGGCGTGGTGATCTCGCCGGTGCGGATGGCGTCGAGCAGATGCGGTTCGGCGCCGGGCACCGCGCGCATCAACCGGCCGGACATGCGCTCGAGTCCGCGGGAGGAGTACGGCGCGAGGGAGTAGATCGGCAGGCGCCGCTTGCGGGCGGCCTTGCGCAGCCGCAGGTAGACGATCGGCGACTCTTCTTCGGGTTCGAATCCCACGAGCAGGACGACCGGTGCGGCTTCCATGTCGTCGTAGGTCACCGTGCCGTCCTGACCGGCGACCCGCGCGGCGAGGAAGTCGGCTTCCTCGGCCGAGTGGGCGCGGGCGCGGAAGTCGATGTCGTTGGTGCCGAGGGCGACCCGCGCGAATTTGGCGTAGGCGTAGGCGTCCTCCTCGGTGACTCGGCCACCGACGAGCACCCCCGCGTTGCCGAACGACGCGGCCAGCCCCTCCGCGGCCGCGGCCAGCGCCTCCGACCAGGACGCCGGGGCGAGTTCACCGTTCCAGCCGCGCACCAGCGGGGTGGTGAGCCGATCGGGCTCGGTGGCGTAGGCGAAGGCCCAGCGGCCCTTGTCGCAGTTCCACTCCTCGTTGACCTGCGGGTCGTCACCGGCCAACCGGCGCAGCACCTTGCCGCGGCGGTGATCGGTGCGCTGTGCGCAGCCGGAAGCGCAGTGCTCGCAGACGTTCGGGCTGGACACCAGGTCGAAGGGGCGCGCGCGGAATCGGTAGGTGGTGCCGGTGAGCGCGCCGACCGGGCAGATCTGCACCGTGTTGCCGGAGAAGTAGGAGTCCAGCGGTTCGGCCTGCGCGGTGCCGACCTGTTGCAGCGCGCCGCGATCCATCAGTTCGATGAACGGGTCGCCCGCGATCTGCTGGGAGAAACGGGTGCAGCGGGCGCAGAGCACGCAGCGTTCCCGGTCCAGCAGCACCGCTGTCGACAGCGGAATCGGTTTGGGGTAGGTGCGTTTACGTCCGTCGAACCGGGATTCGGCGCGTCCGGTGGAC
>NZ_BAFS01000139.1 GCF_000308415.1 Nocardia asiatica NBRC 100129
TCCTCGTCTACGAGGGGCGAGTGACCACGAGACGAAGCCCCAGGGCACTCGCCCCGGGCTCGGACAATCGTGGATCAGCGCGCCGGGACGGATTCCGGCGTCGTCGTCACAGCGGCACGCTTCACGCAGGCGACCGTAGCAGAGGCCGCCGCGGCCGCGCACGGGAGTTTCCAGGAGAAGCGGCGAAGATCGCGAAGCGCCTACCGTCGCGACAGCTTTAGCGCATAATCGGGTTCGATTGGCACGCAATGACATCGGGGGTCGATGGCGACGCGCAGAGCGCTGCTGCAAGCGGGAGTGGTCCTCCCGCTGGCCGCCGCGTGCGCGCCGGACCTGCTGCTGGGCAGCTCGGACGCGGTACGCGTCGGCGTGTCCTGGAGCGGGGCGGAACTGGCGGCCTTCCACGCCGTGCTCGACGGACTGGATCTGGCTTTCGACGTCGAGGTGATCCCCCTCGGAGACAACACCGACACCGCCTTCACCGCAGGCGGTCGCTCCGCCCCGGACGTGGTGCTGCTGCCGCAGGCAGGGCGGGTGCGGGAGCTGATCCGCGAACTGCGCCCGATCGCCGAGACGGTGTGGACCGACGAACGCGGCCCCCGCTACGCCGGGCACTGGCAACAGTTGCTGCGCCATCAGGGCAAGGCGTTCGGGGTGCCGTTCAAGGCTTCCGACAAGTCACTGGTGTGGTTCGACCGCCAGCAGTTCGCCACCTACGGTCTGGGCGATCCGGCAGGATGGACCCTGCCCGATTGGGTGGACCGGATGGAGGTCCTCGCGCAGTCACCGATCCGCCTGCTCGCGCTGGCCGCCGCCGACGGATGGGTGCTGACCGACTTCTTCGAGAACGTTCTGCTCGCCGAATCACCGCGCTTCTACGACGAATTGGCGTCGAAGAACCAGCGAGAGTGGGACAACCCGGCCGTGCGGGCCGCCCTGAAACACCTGGGAATCCTGTGGGGACACCGCCACGCCTTTCCCGGAGGTGTCGGAGTCGCGTTGACCCGGCAGTTCTCCGACGCCATCCGCGACGTGTTCCAGCATCGCCGCGCCGCGGCCGTCGTCGCCCCCGATTTCGCGGAACCGGTCGTGCGCAGCGCGGTGCGCGCGTCCGGCCGCGAGGTCCTGGACGTGGCCGGTGTGGTGCCCTTCCCGGCGGTCACCACCGCCTCGGGGCGGCCGAGGATCGTCGGCGGTGATGTGATCGTGGTGACGCAGGAAGCGAATCGGCGCGCGGAGCAACTGGTCGAGAAACTGGCCGGGGCCGCCGCCCCCCTGCCATGGATCGCGCGCCACGGCGGTTTCCTCGGGCCGAACCTGCGCACCGAGGCGGAGTACTCACCACTGCTGGCGGCCTCGGCGCGAGAGATCCACTCGCGTAGCGCCTTCGACCTGTCCGACCGCATCGGCGCGGTAGGCGGACGGGCGGGATTGTGGCGGGTGCTGACCGAATTCCTGATCGCGATCGGCGACGGAGCCCGCACACCGGTCGCCGCGGCCAGTGACCGCACGATCGCCGCGCTGGACGATTTCGAGCGGCGGCGCCGATGACACCGCCACCGGATTTCGAAGTCAACGGCCTGCGCATCGAGCTGGCCACCCGCCGGATGCGCGGACCGCTGGTTCCCGGCGGCCGCCCGCGGCGCTGGCTCGGCCGCCTCACCGAACTGCCCGCGGCGGTGCTGACCGCGACCCTGTTGGCACTGCCCGTGACGTGGACGGTGGTCATCGCCGCCCGGGCGCGCCCGGCGGAGGTGCTCGCCTGCGCGATCGTCGCGGTGAGCGGGCTGCTGCCGGCGGTGCTGCGCAGGCGAGCGGCCGCGCCACGCGTCCGAATCCCTCTCTGGCTCGCCGCGATCGGGGGGACGGCCGGCGGACTGTGGCTGCTGGCCCGCACGATGAGCCCCGACTCGACAGGCGCGTACCTGCGCACACTGATGTGGGTGGCGTTCGCGGTCGGGCTGCTGATCGTGGCGTTGGCGCTCGCGTGGTGGGGGCGCGCGGCGCGATGGCTGTGGCTTCCGCTGATCGTGCCCTTCGGAGTGTCGGCGTTCGTCTCGGGCGTGGCGTTCCGGGTGATCTTCGGTTCCGGCGCGCGATGGCTGGAGATCGAGGACGCCGGGATCTACCGATGGTGGCTCGCGGCGATGCTGGGGTCGGCGTTCCTGTGGACCTGGCTGGGTTTTCTCACCGCGCTGTTCCGCGCGGGAATCCATGCGATCGAGGCCGATCCGGCGCGCGCGGGGTATCTGTATCGCGACGACGGCAGGCCACTGGCGCTGCGGCTGTACGAGTTGCTGCGGCCGGTGCTGCTGATCGCCGGGCTGGCGGTCGGGGTCGCGGCCGCGCGCGTCTTCGATGTCGTGCTGATCGGGGTCCCCGGGGCCCTGGAGTACCAGGTGGACAGCGCCACCGTGCGCTGGTGGCGCCTGTCCGCCGACAGCGAGCCCGGAGCCGCGGCGGCCTACACGTTGCCGTTGGCGGTGCTCGTGGGCGCGGTCGCCTGGCTGTTGCAGGTGGATGTGCGCAGACATCGCGCGAGCTGGTCGGCGGTGCGCGCGGTGCGGGTTCCGGGGCGGCGGCGCGTGGGCCCGGTGCGGGCGGCGGGCATCGGGCTGGTCTCGGTGCTGGCGCTGTTCCCGATCGGAGTGCTCGCCTATACCGGCGTGCGCGGGCACGACGGATTCGGATTCTCGGCGTTCGGGCTGGTGTGGGGCGACGACGGGCTGTGGCGTTCGCTGCAGACCACCGCGTGGGTCGCGGGGATCGTGACGGTCGTCGTGGTGACCGCGGCGGCTCCGGTGGCCTACCGGCTGGCCGCGCTGCGTCCCGACGGCGCCGCCGCGCGAGTGGCCGTGGTGGCGCTGGTGGTGCTGGCGGTGATCCCGGCGCAGACCTATCTCGGGCCGATCGACGGTCTCGTCGAGACCTACGAGCTGTCGGGGACGCGGATTCCGTTGATCCTCGTGCACGCCGCCGCGGGCTTGCCGATCGCCATCCTCGTGCTGCGCGGGGCGATGCTGGCGCCGCCGGGCAGCGGCGCGGCCGATGCCCTGCACGGGCTGGCCAGTCCCGGCACCATCGCGCGGCGAGTACTGGCCACTTCCGGGCCCGCGCTGGGAGCGGTGGCGGTGCTCGAATTCGTCCAGGTGTGGAACGACTTCTTCATCGGCCTCGTGATCAGCGGGGCGGGGGCGAGCCCGTGGTCGCTGCTGCTGTGGGGTGAGGCGCGGCAGTTCGGCGAGAACGCCGCGCAAGTGGCCGCGGGATCGCTGGTCTCGGCCGTGCTGCCGGTGGCGCTGCTGCTGGTGACCTGGCGGCGCTGGGTGGTGCCGGGATTGACCGGGGGAGTGCTGCGATGAACGCGCCGACCGGGCACACCGAAGCGGCCGGGCCGACCGCGACGCCGAGATCGACGGTGTGGCTGGGCTTTCTGGGCACCGCGTCGGTGGTGGCCTATACGGTGCTGTTCGAGCTGGTGCGCACCCTGGTGGTGAATTCCTTCGGCGAGAACAGTGTCGTGCAGTTCTTCAACGGCCCGCTGCGATGGTTGTCGGTGCTGTTCGTCGCCGCGGCGGCCACCTACGCGCTGTCCCGGTTCGCCCGCGGGTATCGCATCAGACTGCGCACCGCCCGCGACCTCGATCTGATCGCGGGTCTGGTCGAACCGGGGCCCGCGCTGACGGATTCGAGACCACGCCCGGCGACCCCGCGGCCGCGCCGGGTCCCCGCCCTCGACGGGCACCTGATCGCCGCCGTACTGCGCGACCTACCGGTGCACCACTACGAGACCGTCGCGCTGTTGGCCGTGCTCAACGCCATCCGCGACACACCGGGCCGGTTGCCGGTGGCGCGGGAACCCTCGGCTCGCACCGCGTCGATGCTGCTGGAGGGCCTGTGCCGGCGCGGCGTCCTCGCGCGGGACGGCGCCCAGCGCTTCGTGGTCCGGCAGGCGCCCAGGCTGCCGGACCGAGCGACGGTCACCGCGGGCCCGCACTGGGGCGCGGCGCTCACCGCGCTGCTGCACCACTACGCCGACCGAGCCGGACGGTGGGCGGTAGCGCTGGAATCGCGGCGCTTCGCGGTGGGCGCGCGCCGATGGTTCGAGGTCGAGGAGCCGTACCTGCGCGCCCTGGTGGCGGCGTGCGCGCATCCCGGCGTGGAGTTCCCCGCCGCGGCACTGGCGCACCTGATCGACATCGGCAACGCACTCGACGTCTGGTACGCGCGTCTCGGATTGCGGGAGAACGAGCGCGGGGTGGCCGAGGATCTGTGGTCGCTGCCCGGGCTCGACGAGCTGAACCGGGATCTGGTGTCGCTGCGGGCAGGCCGGCTGGCCGAGCGGCCGCGGGGCTACCGGCCACGGCGGCTGTCCACGAGCCTGGCCGCCCGCTGGGAACACCACGCGGCGCTACGCGGACTGGCCACCGCGCCGCTGGATCTGGACAAGGCCGCCGACCGGCTGGAATCCGCGTGGTGGCTGCTACCCCGGGACGATGTCGCGGGCGAGGTGTGCGCGTTGCTCAACCTCGCCGTCGTGCACATCCGGCAGGGCCGCCTCGACGCCGCGCAGGATCGTCTGGAGCTGGCCGAATCCCTCACCCGCTCCGGCATCGATCCCGACGGCCGTGCCCAGACCCACGAGACGATGGGGGCCCTCTGGTGGGCCCGCGGCGAACCCCGCCGTGCCCTGCGCTGCTGGCAACTGGCCCTGACCGCCTACCGTGCCCTCGCCGACGACCCGGGCATCGGCCGCTGCCTGCAGCACCTCGGCTCCGTGATCGTCGTCGCTCCCGAGCACGCCACCCTGCTGCTGCCGAGCGATCCGCCCCTCAGCCGCGTCGAGGCGCTGCGCCAAGCCACCGGATGGCTCGCCGAAGCCCGCCGCAGGCACCCGGCGGCCCGTCACGCCGAAAACTATGTCGCACAGGCACGGTCGGCTCTGCGCGCCGACCGCGGCTTCCGCGACCTGCTCTCCTCCCGCCGCCGCAGCGCGCTGTCCCACATCGACCAATGGCCCGCCCCCGCCGAGGACCACACACCTCGCTGACATCGAAGCGATGCGACCGGGTTATCGAGTCGGCCTTCGGCGCGGCACTCGGTAGCGACCGCCCTCGCCGACGCTTGTGCCTGCCCGTGAACGAGTCCCCGCGTCGGCTGTGCGAGACTACGAAGCCGTGCCGGAGCTTCGAGTGGCGGTGATCGCCTCCCACAACGGGTCGAATCTGCATGCGCTGCACCGGGCTTCGCTCCTCGCGGACGCACCTTTCCGGATCGTGCTGGTCGTCAGCAACAACAGCGACTCCGGCGCGCTGCGCTACGCCCGCGAGACCCGGATCCCCGCCGTGCATGTGTCCGGGCGTACCCATGACGACCCGGACGAAGCCATGCGCGCCACACTCGTCGAGCACCAGGCCGACCTGGTGGTGACCGCCGGATACCTCGAGAAGATCGGGCCGCGGACCAGGAGCGCATTCGCCACCCGGATCATCAACGTCCACCCCGCGTTGCTGCCCCGCCACGGCGGCCCGGGAATGTACGGCAGGCACGTGCACCAAGCCGTCCTCGACGCCGGAGACCACGTCAGCGGCGTGTCCGTCCATCACGTCAGCGGCGAATACGACGCCGGTGAGGTCATCGCCCGCATCGAAGTACCGGTGCGTGCGGGCGACACCGCCGAGACGCTCGCCGCGCGGGTACTCGAAGCCGAACACACCCTGCTGCCCGATGTGGTGCGGCGAATCGCCCACGACTCGAACACGCTGCGCTCCCGCCCATTCGAGCCCACCTCTGACCGGTGACTCGCGGTTATCCTGCGCCCGGCTCGTCCGACCGGAGAAATCGGCATCGCCCCACGGGAAGCCGACCTCGGTGAGCAGCGACGCGCCCGCTGGTCACCGGGGTCAGCAGCACATACGAAGCCCGGAAAGGTTCGTCGTGGGATCCACCGTCCTCCTGGTTCGTCATGCGCAGCCCTTCGTTCCGTACCCGGGCGGCCCCGATGACTACGAGCGCACGCTGACCGACGAAGGCCAACAGCAAGCCCAGCGACTGGTCACCGAACTGGCCGCCGCCGCTCCCGCCGCGATCTACTCCAGCCCCTTCCTGCGGGCTGTCCGAACGGTTGCGCCGCTCGCCCGTCGGACCGGGCTGCCGATCGAGACCGACGACGACTTGCGCGAGTGGGATTCCGGCATCGAGCCGACGCCCGACTACGAACGCCACTACGCCGCGAGCTGGGCTGAGCCCGGTTTCGCCAGGTCAGGCGGGGAGAGTCTGCAACAGCTTTCCGATCGCGCCACGGCGATCCTCACAGCGTTGGCGCGGCGGCACCGCGGGCACACGATCGTGATCGGCAGTCACGGGACCTTCATCGCCCGGGCGCTGGTCGGTTTCGGTCGCCGCGATGTGGGCTGGACCTTTCACCGGGAGATGCCGATGCCCGCGGTCTATCGGCTGGACTTCGAGGACGAACGCGTTCGAGCCCGTGGCCCCGGCCTGGCACCGTGAAGAAGTGGCTCGTGCGAGTCACATGGGGTGAAGCTCAACTCGCGATGTCGGCGTCGATCTGCCGGGCGCGGCGAAGCAGCGCGGGATCGTGTGCGTTGACCAGCAGCAGTTCGCTGCCCAGGGTGGTCCACAGTTCGGTGAGCCGTTCGTGGTTGGCCGGACCTGCGGCATGTCGTGGGCGATGAAGCGCTGCATCGAACCGCTACTCCCATTTCGCTTCATGCGGGGCCTTGTCCGAGCGCAGGCCCCGCCAACTGGGATGACGCAGCCCCTCCGAGGTCGCTTCGCGATATTCGATATCGGCGACGAGGACGGGCTCCACCCAATGGGCGACCGCGGCGACCGCGCGGGGAGGCGGAATGTCGAAGGGAGTGTCCGGACGTGCCAGCTCGTCCAGGCGGGCTTGCAGGGAGCGCCGGTCGTGCATGGTCCAGCCGGTGCCGACATTGCCCACATGAACCAGCTGGTCGTGGGCGTCGTAAGCGCCGAGCGCGAGCGAACCGAACGTCGCGGAGAAACGACCCGAACCGGGCAGCCAGCCCGCGACGACGACCTCCGTCGTCCTGCGCAGCGGCGTCTTGATCCACAACGGGGAGCGGCGGCCGGGGTAATAGGCCGAATCGAGGCGCTTGGCGACTATTCCCTCCAGCCCGTGCTCGCGGGCGACGTCCATCAGGGTGCCGGGATCGACATCCGAGTAGTACGGCGGAGTGCGGGCGAGCGGCCGGTCGAGGGCGAGCTGCGCCAAACGCTCGCGGCGCTCGGTGTAGGACAGTTCCATAATGAAGGCACCGCGCACAGCCAGCAAATCGAAGGCTAAATACTGCGTCGGGAATCCGCGCAGCAACTCCGGCCCGGGCGAGATCACGTGCATACGCCGCTGCAAGCGGCCGAACGACGGAGCCCCCGTCGCCGGATCAGGCGCGACGATCTCCCCGTCGAGAAATATCTCACCGCGCTCGCCCAGATCTGCAAGCACTGCCGTGAGCTCGGGGAATGCGCCGCTGAGATCCCGATTGTTGCGACTGTAGAACCGGCAGGCCCCGTCGCGGCACCGCGCTATGGCGCGAATGCCGTCCCACTTCATCTCGAAAGCCCACCGGCCGCGCTCCTGCGGTGGCCGTCCGGAGACGGCCAGCATCGGCGCCGGCACTGACAGCACACGGCCAGCATATCCCCAGCATCGGGCACCGGCTCGTCTCTGCCGACCCCTTCGCGGCGGTCGGCTCCGGTCACGTGGCGCAACCCAGGGCCGGCCGATTCGCCGCACCGATGGGGGCAGGCGTCCGGATGACGAAACGTGTGCAATCGCTCGTCATGCGCCCGAACTGGATTGCCTTGCAGGGCTGTTCGACTCGGTCGCGGTTGCGGCTCCGGCACGGCGTATTCCGACCGCCAGCAAGATGACCGCGACCATGAAAAGCGGCCACGGCGTGAGGAGGAGGACTACGGCATCGACCACGGTCCAGATCCCGAGGATCCAGGCGATGAAGGGTGGCGGTGTGATGCCGCGCCGGTCCAGCCACAGCACGGTCAGGCCCACCACGATGAGTGGCACGCCGAAACTTTCCAGTGACAGCCACAGCGCGCTGTTCGCCGGGCTCATCGCGGCGAGGTCGTCGTGCCACAGCTGCCCGCTGAACCACGCTCCGGCGTGGCGCGCGGCGCCTTCCAGCGTCAGGGCGCCGATCGTATGCGCGGTCCCGAAGAACACGATGAGCCGACCAGCCCACTTGATCATCGAACTCTCCATCCTTGTCGCGGAGCCGAGCGGCTCGTTATACGATAGCGTATAAGCACAGGTTAGCTCCGTTATACGGTGCCGTACAACTGCTCTCGGAAGTGAGGTTCGTTACCCGATGGGTGCGTTGCGCACGACGCGCGAGAAGTGGATCGAGGAAGGTCTGCGGGCGCTGGCGGAGGGCGGTACAGGCGCGGTGCGCATCGAAGCCATGGCCAAGGCGCTCGGTGTGACCAAGGGCGGGTTCTACGGCTATTTCGCCGACCGCGACGCGCTGCTGGCGGAAATGCTCGACACCTGGGAGCGCGAGGCCGTCGACGAGGTGCGCGAGCGGGTGGAGCGGGAGGGCGGCGACCCGCGGGAGCAGGTCCGGCTGGCCGGGCGGCTCACCTTTTCCAGTGACCGTCTGCTCCCCATCGATCTGGCCATCCGCGACTGGGCCCGCCGCGACGAAGCCGTCGCCGCACGCCTGCGTCGCGTGGACAACGCGCGCATGCAGTTGGCGCGCGAGGCGATCGGCACCTTCTGCGCCGACCCCGACGAGATCGAAGCGCGCAGTCTGCTGGCCTTCTGCTTGGCCATCGGCAACCGCTTCCTCGCCGTCGACCATCCCGGCCGCGCCCGCGACGAGATCATGGCCCGCGCCGCGAATCTCATCCTCGATCTACCACTCGAAACCCCCGCTCCCGGCCTCGGCGGCCGAGACGGCTAGCAGTCGAGAAATGCGTGGTAGTGGTCATCTCCGATGTTGTATGAGCCCTGTCGGCGTCGCGAAGTGTGCATGAGGACAGTCGATTCCCGGCGCTGAGCGGAACGGGGAGGGCGGCTTCGGCGGCATCGAGAATCGAATCGACTGGTGCCGTAGCGGCATTTCGACCGTGCGCTATTCCGTCGGCGCGCCCGGAAGGCGTTGGGAGCTGCGTCCGGGGGAGTGGTGTACCGGCGATTCGGAACGACCGTTCACAAGCCGAGCTTGGTGACCGCGTTGTCTTCCAGCGGGTTGGCGGTGCGAATGTAGCCGTGTACGGTGCGCGGATTGGACCAGCGGCCCTGGCGCATGATCTCGCGGTCGCTCGCGCCGCCGAGGGCTGCCTGGGTGGCGAACCCGGCGCGCAGCGAATGACCGGAGAACAGAGCGGGATCGAGCCCGGCCCGGGCGGCATAGCGCTTGACCAACTCGGCGACCGCGCGCCCGGACATGGCGTTTGCACCGATCACGCCATGGCGGTTGATGGTGGGGCAGAGGGGAAGTTCCGCGTCGGTGAGCGTGGTCCCGGTGAAGCCATGGCAACGGTGTATCTCGGGAGCTGTCTGCGGCGCGTCGGCCAGCCAGGCCCGCACACCCGAAGTTCCGCCTGCGGCGTGGATTTCCCGCAGCCGCAGCCAGTCGGCGAAAGCGCAGACCGGACAGGTCGCGGGTCGGCGACCACGCGGGAGAGCCACACGCTGTTCGGCCGCACCGGTCGGATCGGTCTTGGTCGAGGGCAGCCGGATCAGCAGTAGCGGCTCTCCGGTGGTGTGGTCGAGGCCCACTTCGACGTCGCCGACGCGCAATCCGGCCAGCTCGCTGCGGCGCAACGCGCCGGCGAAACCGACGAGCAGGACGAGTGCGTCCCGGCGGCGGGCGGGTTCGGTGGGCCAACCCGGTTCGGGAAGCCCGCCCAGGAGCTGGTCGAGGGTGTGCAGCAGCACGGGGCGTTTGCGTTTGGGCTGAGTGCGCCGAGTGCGGCGGATGCCGCGCAGCGTCAGGCGCACCACGTCCGCCCGCGTCGGCGACGGCAGGCCGTTCGCCGCGTGCACCGCGGCGATGGCGGCCGACTTGCGCTCCAACGTCGCCGGGCTGAACGCCCACCCGCCGGTGTCGCGGCGCGCGTCGGCGGCCGCGGCGAGATAGACCGCCACGTCGAGCGCGTCGGCGGGCAGCGCTTGCCTGCCCTCGGCGGCGCACCACGCCGACCACCCCACCCAATCGGCCCGGTAGGCGCGCAACGTGTTCGCCGATTGGGACGCTTCGAGATACCGGCGCAGCGAACCGGCTTGGTCGTCGTCGAAGCGGTCCCGCACCAGCCGCAAGGCCACGGCGTCGACCAGCACGCTGCGCACACCACGGCGCAACTCCGTGCGCACCGACTCTGGGACCGCCACAACGCTGGATCGATCGTCCATGGCTCGGGCTCCCGCGTTCACATCGGCGACTGACTGTCCGCGCCGGAACACTCGGCGCGCGAGTAGCCAGCCTACGACACCGTGGCCGCATGCTTCCGCGTCGGAAGGCCGGCTTACGGGAGGTCTTCCACGCGGCCGATCCGTCCGTCTCCGGGCCCCCAGTTTTCCGCCCTTTTCGTTGATGATTCGTTGCGTTGTTTCAAACGCTACGAAACGAATTCATTCGGAAGGCGAGCGGGAGGCGTGGGCTTCTGGCCTCCGATAAGGTTCACTTATCGGAGGTCAGAAAGGTGGCATGCTTCGATGGCTTCGGCGGCGGTGTGCTGGCTCCTTGGATCCCACAAGATCGCGCCAATCGCGATGAAACGGAAGCGATGCGGACGACGGGGGCATCACGGCACAGCTTCGACCCGCTCCGGCCTTTCCGACTCTCCGTGAATCTCGGTGCACTCCACCGGAGCTGCCGCTGCGGCGGATGAGCGAGCCGGCGATAGCGACTTAGCGCGCTAACTTAGCATGTTAAGTTATAAAGGTGGAGCGGAAACTGAGCTTCGACCTGCATGTTCTCACGGCCCGTCTGGACCGGGCGGCAGACCGAATCCTGCGCGCCGAGCACGGCGTGTCCTACCGTCGATTCCTTGCCTTGACGTTCGTCGGCGAGTTGGGAGCCTCGACGCAACGGGCGCTTGCCGATCGGCTCGGCGTGACGGAGCCGTCGGTCAGCCGCATGACGGCCGTCCTGGCCGCGGAGGGGCTCCTCCTCGTTCAGCCCGACCCGGGCGGCGGGCGAAGCCGGCGGCTCAGCCTCACCGGCAAAGGAGAACAGCTCGTGGCCGCGGCGCAGCAGGGCCTCGAGGAGCGGTTGGCGGGCCTCGTCGCCGAAAGCGGTGTTCCCTACGACGAATACACGCGCCAAACCGCGCGCCTACTGACCGCCTTGGAGCATCTGGAGGCTCTCCAATGAGCAATGGCACACCTACCGCGTCTCGGCAACGCTCGGTCGTCTCGGCGGACGGCACATCCATCGGCTACCGATCGATGGGCAGCGGGCCTGGCGTGATCGTGGTCGGCGGCGCGCTGTGCACAGCACAGGACTACCTGCCGCTGGCAGCGGAACTGGCGCGGTCCTGCACAGTGCATCTCGTCGAACGGCGCGGGCGCGGCGCGAGTGGACCACTCGGGCGCGACTACAGTTTGCGGAAAGAAGTCGACGATCTGCTCGCCGTGCACACCGACACCAGCGCGCGACTGGCGTTCGGTCACAGCTACGGCGGACTGGCGATACTCGAAACCGTGCGGTCGTCGCCGGTGTTCGACCGCATAGCCCTCTACGAGCCTGGAGCCCCCGGCGGTCAAATCGCCACCGAATGGATGGCTCCCTATCGCGCCCGCCTGGCCGCCTACGACCCTTACGGCGCGTTCGCCCACTTCGTTCAGGGATCCGGCGGCGCACCAAGATTCGTGGCCAAGCTGCCGCACTGGTATCTGCGCGGCGCATTGCGCATCGGGTTCCGCGGACAACGATGGCAGCGGATGCGACCGCTCCTGGAAGCCAACCTCGCCGAGCATGAGCAATTGGCCGCCCAGCGGGACCGGCTCGACGAGTTCGCCGACCTCACCGCCGCGACGCTGATCCTCAGCGGAACTCGCACATCCTCGGCGACCCGAGCAGAACTCGACGCCCTCACCGACACACTCCCCAACGCCGACAGCGACACCATGAAGGGGCTCGACCATTTCGGGCCCGAAGGAAAGTCTGGACAAGCCGTCGCCGCGCGAGTCGTCCCTTTCCTCCTCGAACACTGAAGGCCACCGCGAACAATGTCCTGATGGCCGATTACCACGCTGTGATCAGCGGGACATCGTGCTCCTGCCGCTGCCATCGCTCGGTGAGGCGACCGAGTCGGTGGGGGGCGGCGATTCCGTGCATGCCCGCGATCTTGTCGTCGCGCAGTTCCAGGATGACGACGGCCCTGACCCGGTCGCCGACAGTGGCGATCATCGCAGGGCAGCCGTTGACCACGACGGCATGGAACGAGGGCGAGCCGCCGGCGAGTCTCCGCTTGGCCGGAGACGGTTTGAAGCCGGCCCGCACCGCCCCTGCGATCTGCTCCGGTGTCGAGTACCGGATCAGCTTGGCCGCCGGCCCGAGCCCGGCGCCGTCGGAGAGGCCGGTCGCGTCGTCGGTCAGCAGTGCCACCAACTGTTCGGTCCGGCCCGAGGAAGCGGCAGCGACGAACGCCTCGACGATCCGGCGCGCGGAGGCATGGTCGATGCGACGGGAGTTGCGCTCGGCGCTGAGGCGGCGCCGAGCCCGGTGGGCGTGTTGCTGGCTCGCGGATTCGGTGATGTCGAGGATGCCGGCTATCTCGGCGTGGCTGTAGGCGAAGGCCTCGCGCAGCACGTAAACGGCCCGTTCGACGGGCGATAGACGTTCCATGAGCGTCAGCACCGCCAGGGTTACCGATTCGCGCTGCTCGACGGTGTCGGCCGGGCCCAGCATCGGGTCACCGTCGAGCAGCGGTTCGGGCATCCAGGCGCCGACCGCGCGTTCGCGCCGCGACTTCGCCGAACGGAGCCGGTCGAGCGCCAGGTTGGTGACGATCTTGGTCAGCCACGCCTCGGGTGTCTCTACGTGCTCCGGGTCGGCGGCCTGCCACCGCAGGAACGCGTCCTGCACCGTGTCCTCGGCGTCGGCGGCCGAGCCGAGCAAGCGGTAAGCGAGCGAGGCCAGCCGATTGCGGCTGGCCTCGAAACGCGCCACGGTGGCGGTGTCCATGCGACCGACTTTATCCGGCGACCAGGTGGGGCGTGCGCTCCACGGTGGCGGCCGCCCGGTACTTGCGACTCGGCTTTCCGAAGGTCGGGTGGCTCAGGCTCCAGGCGGCCGTCTCGAGGATCGCCGACTTGACGCGTGCGGCCTTGCGGCCACGGAGTGCCCCCGGCTTGGCTCGGGAGTCACCGTCGACCAGCTGGAAGATCGCGTCCTTGCGGCCCAGGCTGATGTGGTTGCCGACATAGGTCAGCGAGGCCGGTGAAATCTCGCGCCCGGTCCAGTCCCCGATGATCGAGGCGATCGCCCGCTTGCTGGTCGGTCCCGCGGAAGCACACGACATCGGCAGCGGCTGACCGTTCTCGCGGAGAGCGAAGACGCTGTCCCCGGCAGCGTAGACGTCCGGGTGCGAGACCGACCGCATCTGACGGTCGACCGTGATCTGGCCGTTGGGTTCCACCGCGAGGCCGCTGGCGGCGGCGATCGGGTGGACGGCGAAACCGGCGGCCCACACGGTCGCGTCGTTGACGAACACGGTGCCGTCGGCGGCGACGGCCGCCGCCTCCTCGACGCGCACGATGGTGGAGTGCTCGTGGACCGTGATCCCGAAGCGCTCGAAGGCGTGCCACAGGTGACGGCGGGCCTTCGCGCCCAGCCATCCGCCCAGTTCCCCGCTGGTAGCGAGGCCTACCCGAAGTCCTGGACGGGACTCGGCGAGCTCGGTGGCGGTCTCGATCGCGGTGAGATTGCCGCCGACCACCAGTACCTCGCCGTCCCCGCCCAGCTCGTCGAGGCGCGCGCGCAGGCGCAGCGCGGACGGCCGCGTGGCCACGTGGAAGGCGTGCTCCTCGACGCCCGCGACGCCGTGGTCGGCAGCGGTGCTACCGAGCGTGTAGAGGAGGGTGTCGTAGGGGAGCCGGTCGATGCCCGTGCCGTCGGCGACGGTGACCGTCCGGTGCTCGACGTCGAGGCCGGTCACGCGCGCTACTCGTAGCCGGATGCCGGTGCCCGCGAACACCTCGGTCAGTGGCCGGTGGCGCAGTTCCTGCCCGGCGGCGAGCTGATGCAGGCGCAGCCGCTCGACGAAATCGGCTTCGGCGTTGACCACGGTGATCTCGAAGTCGTCGGGGTGGAGTTGACGGGCCAGGTATCCGGCGGAGAAGGCTCCGGCGTATCCGGCCCCCAGGACGACGATGCGGTGCTTCATAGTTCGCTCCTGTCTGGTTCGCGTGCTTCCTGAACGAGACAGCTTCCGAATTCCTGACAGCATCCACCGGTGACGTGAATCACCTCTTGGCGGCTCGGGCGGTGAACGAATTCCGTGCTGAACCGCAGCAGCTCGAGCAGGTTTCGACCTTGTCGACGTGACTCGCGAAGTGGCGTCTCGTAGGTGGGCGCCAGGCGCGAATGCCGGATATCCTTGGTCATGACGCGGCCGAAGCGTCTTTCGTCGCGTGGTGGTTCGTCGTGAGCGACGAAACCAACGCTACGATTTCGCGGTGTCGCACGTGTGCAACTATCCCGGCTGTTCCCGTCCCGTCACCAGAGGAGCCGGACCCGGTCGTCCCTCGGAGTACTGCGACCGTCCCGAACACACACGATGGCGCGCATGGCGCGAGCGGCAACGGCAGCAACAGGAAGCGGAAGAGGCGACCGCTGCCGTCACAGTGACGCAACCGGGTCCGGTGACCGCTGCCCGCTTGCGCGCCGATGAGTTGCTCACCCAGTTCCGCGGGCTCGCCGAACAGCTGAACGGCACCCTGAACGCCGCTGTCGCGGAGCTGTCCACACTCGCGGATCCGGCGATCGCCGAGGCGCAAGTGCAGGCAGTGCAGGTTGACGCGGCACGACGGATCGCCGAGGCGGAAGGCGCCGCCGTGACGGCCGAGCAGGCACGGCGGGAGGCGCAGGAGGCCAGGGAACTCGCCGAATCCGCCGCCGAGGACGCGGCAGTCGCCGCCGAACAGTCCGAAGCACTACTCGCCGAGGCGAACTCGGCGCGTGAGGACGCGTTGCGCGAAGTCGAACGCGTCACCAAGCAGGCCGCCGAGGACGTGTTCACCGCCCGCAGCGATGCCGAAGCCGAGATCCGCGCCGTGCGCCGCGAGACCGCCGAGCAGATCGAGCGCATCGAACAGCAAGCCGGGGAACAAGTCCAGCGCGCCGAGGCCCGCGCGGAAACCGAGATCGCGCGCGCCCAGCGGGAGGCGGCGGCGCGGGTCGCGGCCGCGCAGTCCGAACGAGACCTCGCCGTGCAGCGTGCGGCCGACGCCGAACGAGGGACCGAACGCGCCGAACAAGCCGCCGCCGAACGAGCCGAGGCCGCCGAAGAGGCGCGCACCGAATGGCGCAGGGTGCGCGGCGAACTCGACTCCACACGTGCCGAACTCGCGCAAACCCGGGCCGAGCTCGCCGAAACCCGTCGCGCGGCAGCGGCCGAACTCGCCTCCGCCCGGGCCGAGGTCGCCGTGGCAGCGGAGAAGGCGCGTGCCGAAGCCGCCGAGCGTCTCGAAGCGCTCGCCGAGGCTCGCGCCCAAACCCTGGCTCGTGCCGAACGCGCCGAAGCCCAACTCGACGAACTCGTCGCCGAAATCCGCCGCAAATCAACCGCTACCGAGCTGGAGGATCGCCACGACGCCTGACCAGCGGACTTCCGGTAGAGCAGCCAGTCGGCTGGCCGCGGTTCGAAACCGCCGATGTGCTGCTGACCCACTCGGGCTCGCGGCGATAAGGGCCGACGAGGCAAATAAGGCGTTAACACGAGCCTTGGTCATATCATGTAGCTATGCCCGAAACCGGAGTTGCAGGGCGTACGGAACCACTGGCCGGCGAAGCCCGGCAGACGGTACTGGTGGCCGGTGCCTGCTCGATGATCATCGGTGTGGCCCTAGCGGTATGGCCGCACAAGTCGTTGCCGACGGCGGAGGTGCTGTCCGGCTGCTACCTGCTGCTCAACGGGGTGCTTCAGCTGGTCGTCGCGGTCGGTGCCCGTTTCGCCACAGCGCTGCGGGTGCTGGTACTGCTCAGCGGCGTGTTGTCGGTCCTGCTGGCGGTGTTGTGCTTCGCGGGCGGGAATACCACCCTGCTGCTGTCGTTCTGGATCGGGTTGGCTTGGGCGATCCGCGGGATCTGCCATGCCACCGTGGCGGTCTGGGTGGACGACCTGCCCGGCCGCGGGTGGCAGGAGCTGTTCGGCCTGGCCACTCTGGTATCCGGTGTGCTGGTCGCTGCGCTGCCGTTCGAGTCCCTGGACGCGGTCGGCTGGGTGGCCGGAACGTGCCTGCTTGCGATCGGGGCCACCGAAGCGTTCTTCGCCGCGGGCCCTCGGCGCGCCGTCACCGCCCGTGGCCTCGCGCCGCCCGTGCGCCTGCACGGCTGACCAGCGCGCCGTATCCGGTGGCGAGCAGTCCGCACTCCAGGTTGACTGGGCGACATGGCATCCCAGCATTCAGAGCTCAGGTCGCCCGCGGAGCTGATCGTGATAACCCACGGCGCCGGCACCACGATCACGCCGGTCGCGCTGCGCGACAGCCGCAGTGCCCAATCACGTCTGAACGAACTGCTTCCCGCCGGAGGCGAACTGGTGCGCATCTTCGGACCGGCCAACCGCTTGGAGGGCAGGCTCACCGGAACTCCGCACGAGGATGTCGGCACGGAATACCTGCGTTACTTCTCCGTCCGTGGCGTCACCGGCGATCTCGACGATCTGGCGGCGCGGTTGCGCACCGCCGACGAGGTGGCGGCGGCATATGTGAAGCCGCCCACCGAACCGCCGATCGCGCCGGAAGGCGCGGTGCAGGCCGCCGATCGCTCGGCCGAAGAAGCGCCGCCGACGACCCCGGATTTCGGCGAGCGGCAGGGATACCTGGACGCCGCCCCACAGGGAATCGACGCCCGCTGGGCCTGGACGGTGCCGGGTGGCCGCGGGACCGGCGTGCGCGTGGTGGACATCGAGGGCGCGTGGCGGTTCACCCACGAGGACCTGCGGGTCAACCAAGGCGGCGTGATCGGCGGCACCCCCGCGCCGCAGCTGGGCTGGCGCGATCACGGCACCGCCGTCGCCGGCGCGATCAGCGGTGACGTGAACGCATACGGCATCAGCGGTATCGTGCCGGAGGCATACATCCGCGCGGTCTCGATCTTCGGGTCGGGATCGGCGGCCGCTGTCCGCTCCGCCGCGGACGTGCTGAACCCCGGCGATGTGATCCTGCTCGAAGTGCACCGCCCGGGACCGCGTTTCGCCTACGCCAATCGGGCCGATCAGCGCGGATACATCCCGATCGAATGGTGGCCCGACGACGCGGCGGCGATCCGGTACGCGGTCGGCAAGGGCGTCATCGTGGTGGAGGCGGGCGGGAACGGCGGCGAGGACCTCGACGCCGCGCTCTACGACACCCGGCCCGCGGAGTTTCCCGGCACGTGGCGCAATCCGTTCCGGGGCGGCGAAGCCGACTCCGGAGCGATCATCGTCGGAGCGGGCGCACCCCCGCCCGGATTCCACGGCCGCGATCACGGTCCGGCTCGCTCCCGATTGGCGTTCTCCAACTTCGGTGAGCGGGTCGACGTGCAGGGATGGGGCTTGGAGGTCACCACCACCGGGTACGGCGATCTGCAAGGCGGCTCGGATGAGGATCTCTGGTACACCGACGTGTTCAGCGGAACCTCGAGCGCGTCCCCGATCGTTGTCGGAGCGGTCACGAGTTATCAGGGAATGAGCGCGGCCGCGGCCGGGCGGAAGAAGCCCGCCGAGGTACGCGCCCGGCTGCGCGAAACCGGCTCGCCGCAAACCGATGCGCCGGAACGGCCTGCGACCCAGCGTATCGGCAACCTCCCGAATGTGAAGGCGATGATCTTGCCGTAGTGAGCCGAAACGAAGGATTTTTGCACGCATCTCGATGCCGGAACAAATCGCGGTGTGGGTGGGCCGCTCACCTCCTATCGATTTCGTTTGGTGAAATCGAGTGACGGATCGATTGCGCAGTGCGGAATCCGGACTTTGATCGAGTGCGCGCGGTGATCCACAGCTCCCGAAGCATCCGTGCAAGGGCGGTATGGCACAGATTTGCATTCCCGGTTCCGCCGCGCGCGTCAGCCCACGCGGGCGGCCTGCAGCAGTTCCAGCAGCAGCCGCGCAATTCGGCGGGCGCGTTGGTGAATCCGCTGTGCCCGCCGGGGAACTCGGTCAGCGGGATGTCCAGCTGCGCGGCGAGCGCCTCCGCGGGGCGGCGGGGCAGCTTGCCCTTGCTGTCGCGACCGGCGCCCAGCACGAGACGGTCGGCGACCGTCGCCAGCGCCGCCACGTCCGGCAGGTAGGAAGTGATCGGACGCAGTTCGTGCGCCATGTTCCGCGGTGCGTTGGCATGCAGGCGTTCGATCATGGCGGCGGCGCGTGGCGACAGGCCGGCCGGATCCGGCATGTGGACGCCACCGCCGATCCCCTCGAGGAAGCGCGCCCCCGCGGCGGCCAGACCCTCGGTGCGGAACAGTTCGTACACCTCCTCGACGAACGCCTTGTGCTCGGCGGCGTCGGGCAGCACGCCGAACGACGGCGGCTCGTGCGCGATCACCAGCCGCAACCGCTGCGGGTGCCGGGCCAGCAGGTCCAGCGCAACCACCGCGCCGCCGCTGCCGCCGAACACGTACGCCGCCTCGCCGGCGGGCGTGAGGTGTTCCAGCAGCGAGTGGGCGTCCTCGCTCTGCACCTCGACCTCGATATCGGCCGGCGGGCCGGGGTCGAGCACACTGCGGGAGTAGCCACGCGGATCCATGGTGACCACGGTGAAGTGTTCGGCGTCGCGATGACCACGCCCCGATCACGCTCACAAAGTGAATCGTCGTCCTTTCGCGGCCCATTCACCCCGGCCTCGGGGCGTGATGGCCCAGCGGCCACGGTGGCGGCAATCCATGATCAGACCACGCGCGTGTAGGCGCAGCAACGCGCTGCGCACCGACCATGCGGTCAGTCGCGCCTGCTGAGCCAGTTGCTCGACCGTGAGCAATCCACCCGGCGCCAGCACACCCAGCACCGCGAAATCAGCGGCAGTCCTGGGTCGTCTCATCATGTCGGAGCCTTTCCTTCGGGGAGAGGACAACCGGGGGAACGACCTCGGCGCGGTGGCCCCGGGCTGCCGAATCGACGGTAGAAGGCGCACCGATGTCCCCGCCACGATTTTGCGCGACTTTGCGAACCACGTTGACCGGCAACGCATGCGGTGGGGACGATTGCACGACATCGTCCGTCAGCTCTCGCAAAGGATCAGCTATGAACCTGCGACTTCTCGGATCCGGATCCGACCATGGAGCTTGTCCCGCCGTGTACGCCACCGACACGGGCGTGCTCGTGGTGCAGGGCGATGCAACCGACCGCACCGGCACGGTCCTGGTGCCGCACCAGCTGCTGGACTGGCTGGAACCGGGGATGCGGCTACGGGTCGAGGCGAGCGGGACGTGTGGTGCGGTGCTGGTGGCAGGCGAACCGGTCACCGATCCCGAACTGCTGGCCCAATTGACCCTCGACTGTCACGAAACCGCCGTGGTGGTGCGCTGATGCTGCACGTGGTAGGCGACCGCTGTTTCGAGCCGCTGTTCCGGGCGGCTCGATCGCGCGCCTTCCATCTGGAAGTGCGAGACGACTACGTGCTGGAGGACGAGCAGGAAGCGTTGCGCCGCTTCGACGCCGGAGTAGCGTACGAACGAGAGGAACAGCCCGAGTCATGGAAAGCCTGGGATGCTCTGATGGTCGAGTCCGCCGGTCGTGGGATCACACTCGAACGACTACGTGTCGTGACGGTCCCGCACTCCGACTACACCCGGTGGCTGTTGTCGGCGACCGACGACAACATCGCCACCGGCGAGATCGTGCGCTGGCTGCCACGGCATCTGGTCGACCCGGCCTATCTGCCGCACGACGACTACTGGCTTTTCGACACGAACACGGTCGCGTTCAACACCTTCGCCGAGAACGGGGCATTCATGGGGTTGTCGATCACTACTGACCCGGCGCTGGTCGGCCGCTGCCTGCAGGTGCGGGAACGGCTGTGGCCCGAGGGCATCGACCATCAGCGATATTGCGAGAGCGAGCACGTGCACGATGAACGGAGTGTCGGACGCACGCGAGGTGCTGGGTGCGCGCCTGCGTGAACTGCGTCGCGCCGCCCACCTGACCGGACTGGAACTGGCCGCCAGGTGTGGCTGGCATTCGAGCAAGGTCTCCCGGATCGAGGGCGGCAAGCAGACGCCGTCGGAAGCAGACCTCGCCGCGTGGTGCGAGGCGTGCGGCAATACCGCCGTGCTGGACGACCTGGTCGCCAATGCGCGCAATCTGCAATCGATGTATCTGGAGTGGCAGCGCAGCGTCGCCTCCGGACACGCGCGCAGGCAACGGCAGTCGATCGACTTGGAAGCGCAGACCACACAGATCCGCTGGTACGCGCCGGACACGCTGCCGGGACTGCTGCAAACCGAGGGCTATGCGCGCGCGATCCTGACCGCCTGCATCGCCGTCACCGGCGGACGCGACGACCTGGAGGAGGCCGTTGCCGCGCGCATGGCCCGCAAACAGGTGCTGTTCCGGGCGAAACATCGCTTCCACTTCGTGGTCAACGAGACCGCCCTGTGGCGCATGGTCGGCGACTCCGCCGTCATGGCCGAGCAACTCGCCTACCTGCTCGCGGTGATGGCCAACCCGAGGGTCCGGCTGGGCCTTGTACCCATCTGCGCCGACTACCGCGCCCCCGCGACGAATTTCGTCATCTACGACCGTGCGCAGGTGCTGACCGAAACGGTCTCGGCCGAGCTGACCATCACCAGACCGTCGGAGATCGCGCTGCACGAGAAGACCTTCGCGATCCTGGCCGACCAGGCCGAGTACGGCGACCGTGCCCGATTGCTGATCGCGAACGCGCTGGAACGCAGGCGCGGCGCCTGATCCGATCAGGGCCCCGTGACGTACGCCGTGATCGGACGCGGCGCCGAAGCCACCGCTTCGAAACCGGCAGGGCGAGGTCAGGTAGAACCGGCACGGAAAGCAACGGAATCGGCGTAGTTGCCGGTCACATCGTGGGGCACGGTCGAGGTGGCTGCTACTCGGCTTTCGACCCATCGAGCCGCGCGGTCAGTGGCATTACCGTGGGTCCGCAGAGGATCGGTGTCGATCCGTCACCCATGTGGGCAGAGACTCGCGCGCCGCGAGCCACCCCTCCGGTATTCCGCGTGTCGCGCCTCGGCAGCCGACCCCTGTATGCGCTGCCACGATCCCGCCGACAATCGCAGCAGTGGTGTCCGCATCCCCACCCGCTTCGACGCATGCGAGGATGGCAGCCGGGTAGTCGCCGAGGAAGCTCGCAGCCGCCCATAGCGCGAACGGCACCGTATCCTGCGCGCTGACCTGGGCGCCGTTGCCTAGTTCGTAGGCAGCTTCGGCCGCGGATCGGCGAAGTAGTTTCCGAGCGCGACGCACACCTTCCGCAGTCCGACCATCGACCAGATACGGCTCCACCGCGTCCAGC
>NZ_BAFS01000138.1 GCF_000308415.1 Nocardia asiatica NBRC 100129
CGTTGGAGCCCTTGCCGTAGCGGACCGGCTCGATGTGCGTGTCCGGGGTGGGGTGAATGGACGAGGTGATCGCGACGCCCTTGGTGAAGTCCACGCCCGGGCTCACCTTCTTGGTGGCCGCGCCGACGATCGATTCCGAGTTGGTGCGCGTCAGCACGCCGAGCCGGTCGGAGAGATCGGGCAGCACGCCCTTGTCGCGCATGGCGAACAGCAGTTTCTGGGTGCCGCGCGTGCCCGCGGCGAGCACCACGTGGGAGGCGGTGAGCGTCCTCGGCTGCTTGCGCAGCCACGCGCCGGTGCGGGCGGTGGACACGTCCCAGGTGCCGTCGGGGTGCGGACGCAACCCGGTGACCGTCGTCATCGGAACGACCTCGACACCGGCCTGCTCGGCCAGGTAGAGGTAGTTCTTCACCAGGGTGTTCTTCGCGCCGTACTTGCATCCGACCATGCAGTCGCCGCACTCGACGCAACCGGTTCGCTCTGGCCCCACGCCGCCGAAGTACGGGTCGGGCACGGTCTTTCCCGGCTCGCCGAAGAACACGCCGACCGGAGTCTGCACGAACGTGTCGCCCACCCCCATGTCGTCGGCGACGGCCTTGAAGACCTCGTCGGCGGGCGTCATATGGGGGTTGCGCACCACGCCGAGCATCTGCTGCGCTCGCTCGTAGTACGGGGTCAGCTCGTCGCGCCAGTCGGTGATGTCACGCCACTGCGCGTCGCGGAAGAACGGCTCCGGCGGCACGTACAGGGTGTTCGCGTAGTTCAACGACCCGCCGCCGACCCCGGCCCCGCCGAGGATGAGGACGTTGCGCAGCGGATGGATGCGCTGAATGCCGTAGCAACCGAGTGCGGGCGCCCAGAGGAACTTCTTCAGCTCCCAGCTGGTCTTGGGCAGCTCGTCGTCGGCGAAGCGCCGGCCCGCCTCCAGCACGCCGACCTTGTACCCCTTCTCCACCAGCCGAAGCGCGGTGACGCTACCGCCGAACCCCGACCCGACGATCAGCACGTCGAAATCCGTCGTCCGCTGGTCCATGTGGAACTCCTCGATCTGTCGCCAGTGACTCGGCTAACACTACTCCCGGGTAAGTAACGGGTTGCAACGCGCCCGGCGCCGGTCGGTCGTCCCGGACCGGCCCGGTGTCGGAGGCTCGGCCAGAGCAGTGCTCGCAACAGTTGACATCGCTCTCCGAAGCGCGCATGGTTCTGCTATGCCGACGACACCGCGCGCCCGTGCCCGGGCCCAGACCATGAACGACATCGTCCGAATCGGGCGCGAACACCTGGCGACCGAGGGGGCCGCGGCACTCTCCCTGCGCGCGGTGGCGCGCGACCTCGGCGTGGTGTCCTCGGCCGTCTACCGGTATGTCCGCAGTCGCGACGAGCTGCTCACCCTGCTCGTCGTGGACGGTTACCACGCCCTCGGCGACGCAGTCGACGCCGCGCTGGCCGAGGCCGTCGACGACCCGATCGACCGGCTGCGTTGCCTCGGGCGCACCGTGCGGCGCTGGGCACTGGCCGAACCCGCCCGATACGGATTGCTGTTCGGCACGCCGGTTCCCGGCTACAACGCGCCCGCGGCCGAGACCGTGGCACCGGGCACCCGGGTGATCGCGACGATGCTGACTCTCTTCGCGCGTGCGCACGACGCCGGTCGACTCGAAGCTCCCGCCGGACGGCCGCGGTTGTCGGCACCTCTCGCGGGCAGTCTCGCGCGGATCCGCGAGGAGTTCCAGCTCGACTTGCCCGACTGGCTGGCCGTGCGTGGCGTGACGTTCTGGGTGGGCCTGTTCGGCGCGGTGAGCGCGGACGTCTTCGACATGTACGGAGCGGACACCTTCGCCGACCGTGACGAGTTGTTCGAACTGCAGCTCGACGGATTGCTGGACATGCTGGGTCATCGCGGGTGATTCGCCGTCGGAACGACGGGAGCGCGTGACCGGTCGCGCGGCGTGTGCTGCGATGGTAGGTGTGACGACGCCCGGCGAACGATCTCCCGCACCCGACCTGACCGCCGCGACAGCGTGGGCGCGCCGGATCGGCGTCCGAATCCCGCTGGTCAACGCGCCGATGGGCGGCGTAGCGGGCGGACGGCTCGCCGCCGCGGTGACCGCGGCGGGTGGGCTCGGCATGATCGGGATGGGCAGCGCCGGGTCGGTCCCGGCGCTGGAGCGGGAGCTGGCGCACGTCCGCGGTATCGACGGCCCGTTCGGCATCGGCCTGGTCGATTGGGTGGTCGCGGGACAGCCGCGGCTACTGGAGACCGCTGTCGAGGCCCGTCCCGCACTGATCTCGGTGAGCTTCGGTGGGAACCTGGGCTGGGCGGCCGACGTCGCCGAGGCCGGAATCGTGCCCGTCACCCAGGTGTACAGCGCGCAGGAGGCGCGGCGTGCCCAGGACGCCGGAATCGGCGTCCTGGTGGCCCGGGGCGTGGAGGGCGGCGGCCACGGCGCGGTGAGCGCGGCGCTGCTGCCACTCCTGGACGAGGTGCTGGACGTGGCATCGGTCCCGGTGCTGGCCGCGGGCGGCATCGGCGCACCGGGAGACCTGGCCGCCGTCTTCCGGGCCGGGGCGAGTGGCGCATGGCTGGGCACCTGCCTGGCCGCCTGTTCGGAATCGCTGCTGCCGGAAGCGGGCAGGCGAGCCCTGCTCGACGCGCGCGGTGCGGACGCCGTGCTCACCCGCGCCTACGACGTGGGAATGGGGTTGCCCTGGCCCTCGCGATATCCCGCGCGGGTGCTGCGTACCGCTTTCACCGACCGGTGGACCGGG
>NZ_BAFS01000137.1 GCF_000308415.1 Nocardia asiatica NBRC 100129
GCACCTTGCGCGTGCTCAGCGAGCGCGGCATCTGGCATGCCGTCGCCAGCCGTGGCGAGCGGGAGTGGACGCTGGACAAGCTGTACCGGCACGGCGTCTATGAGATGTTCTCGGCCGTCGAGATCGGCTGGGGCCCGAAGTCTTCGGCGATCGCGCGGATCGCGCGCACGCTCGGTCTCGCCCTCGACGCCGTCGGTTTCATCGATCACGAGCCGGTGGAACGTGCCGAAGTGGCTCGTGCGCTGCCCGTCGTGCGCTGTTACGCCGCCCGCAACGCGGATGTGCTGCCGGTACTGCCCGAATTCCGCCCGGTGACGAGGACCGGGCCCGCGTCGACGCCGCCGCTCGGCTTCGCCAGGGTGCCCGCCCGCTGAACACGCGCCGAGCTGGAGAAACGCGGTGGCCGGGCGAGGTACGAGCAGAGGCTTCCCGGTCGTGCGCAGCTCGCGGGCGCGACCCTATCGTGTTGATGGACAATACGGTTTCGGTGAAATCGGCGGCGATAGGTTGTCAGCATGCAGTGCTATGGCGTGACCGCGAGCGATTCCGCGTCGTGGACCACGATCGCCAACAGCTTCGTTCCGATGGACTACCGGTACGGCGACCCCGACCGGTGGTATTCGGGACTGACGGTCCAGGAATCGGCCGTCTACCGGTTGCTGCGCTGGGAGCAGCGCGGAACCAGCACGTCCTACCGCACGCGGACGAATATCCGCCGTGGTCCGTGCGACGACTTCTACTGGGTGGTCGTCCCCGAGCGGGGCGTGTACTCGGTGCGGTATCGCGACGAGGAGACCTCGGCGCGGCCCGATCAGGCCGCGGTGACCGCCCTCGACGACCTGTGCCAGATCCACATCCCCTTGCTGTCGGCCTACGCGATCCAGCTGCCGCGCGCGGAACTCGACCATCGCGCGGGCCCGCTCGCCGAACGCGGCATGACGATCGACCTGGACTGCGGGCTCGGCCGGATCACCCAGGCCATGATCCGCAGCACCCACGCCGAACAGTCGAACCTCTCCGATCACGAGTTCAACGCGGTCTGCGACCGGATCGCCGAATTGCTGAGCCTGATCTCGCTCGGCGACACCCACCCGCAGCGCGCCCACCATGCCCAGGTCGTCGCGCAGATCCGGCAGTACGTGCGAGCCAACGTGGGCCGGGGTGACGTGCGCTTGCCCGCGGTGGCGCACGCGCTGGGCTGGTCGCCCCGGCAGTTGCGGGTGGTCCTGCACCAGTCCGGCACCACCTACCGCGACGTGCGGCGCGAGGAAGCCCTGCGCGCCGCGCGCGATCTGCTCGAGGACCCCGCGCGGGCCGAGGATCCCATCCGCGAGCTGGCCGTCCGCGCCGGGTTCACCCCGGCGTGGTTCTCCGCGGCGTTCAAGGCGCGCTTCGGCGAGACACCTCGCGAATTCCGGCGGCGTCGCTCGGCCGAACGCGCGGCTCCGGGCGGCGCGCCGGAGCCGGTGCCGACGCCCTGAGCAGGATCGAGATCAGCTGGGCAGCACAGTGATCGAGAGACGGCGCAGCCGCGCCGGATCGGCGATCACCCGGTAGCCTGCCACGCGCGCACCGCGCACCGTGATCGCGAGCGCCAGCAACAGCCTGCCGTGCGGCGCGACCACGATGCCCGGGTGACCGTCCACCAGCGCGAGCGCCGCCGTCTGCGATCGCCCGCGCAGCAGCACGGTTTCCGCGGCTACCGTCGAAGCGCCGCGCACCGTCGTGGCCGTTCCCGGCGGGAGCGCGGCCGCGTCGGCCGTCCGGACCACGTCGGGGGCGAGCACCGCCAACAGGCCGTCGAGGTCGCCGGTACGGGCCGCGCCGAGGAACGCGTCGACGACGTGGCGCCGCGCGGCGATCTCCGGTGTGTCGACGACGTGGTCGCCGCGGACGCGTTGCCGGGCCCGGCTGGCCAGCTTCTTGGTGGTGGGCGTCGTGCGGCCGAGGATCGGCGCGATCTGGTCGAACGGCACCGCGAACAAGTCGTGCAGGACGAACGCGACGCGTTCGCCGGGGCCGAGCCGGTCCAGCACCACCAGCAGCGCCCGGCCGACCGAATCGATGAGCACCGCCTCGTGTTCCGGTTCGTTCTCCT
>NZ_BAFS01000136.1 GCF_000308415.1 Nocardia asiatica NBRC 100129
GCCTGACGTCCTGGCTCCCGATCTGACAGGGGATATTTCGGCGGTCGCGGCCAGTGCGCCCGGGTGCCAGACGACGTTGCCGTTTCGCACCCAGAGGCGTGTGCTATGAGAGTATCGCGTGCCATTGCTGTGGCATTGCTCGCCGCCAGTTCGGTCCTGGCTGTCCCCGCCGCGGCGGAGCCGGCGCCCGCGCCGCCCCGGCCCGACGTGGCGGGTACGCTGCCGCCGCCGGGTGGGCTGCTGCCCGGGCTGCAACAGCTCATCGACCAGATGATCCCGCCACCGCCGATCACGCCGCTGCCGGAACCGAGTTCGCCTACGCACGAGGCGACCACGCTGTCACCATCGCTGGCGGCGCTGCGCTCGGCCGCGCTGCCGGCCGCCGTCGGCGACCCGATCTTCGACGTGTGGCCGGCGAACCTGCCGGAACTGCCCGAGGGGCAGGTCATCGAAGTGCGCGACGTGAGCGCGACGACCGCGCCGTTGATGCTGATGCCGATCCAGCGCGCGCTGCTGGTGAAGTACCGCACGACGGACGCGCACGGAGCGCCGTCCTATGCCACGGCGACTCTTGTCGTTCCCGCGAAGCCCTGGCCGGGGCGCGGGCCCCGGCCGGTGGTGGTGAACAATCTGCCCATCGACGCTCTCGGCCGTACCTGCACACCGGGATACACCCTGGCGCACGGGCTCAATCCGGACACCAGCTTCACCGACTTCCTGCCACCCACCACACATGTGGCGGCGCTGCGCGGTTACGCCGTACTGATCCCGGACCACGAGGGCCCCTCGATGGCCTACGCCGAACCGTTCGTGGCCGGTCACGCCGTGCTCGACTCGATCAGGGCGGTGCGCAATCTGTTGCCGGAGGAATTCGGCGCAGCCAGGTTCGGTCTCGCGGGATACTCGGGCGGCGCGATCGCGACGCACGGGGCGGTGAAGCTGATCGACCACTACGCACCGGAGTTGGCGGAGGTGATCGTCGGCGCCGCACTCGGCGGTGTGCCCGCCGACTACGAGATCCTGGCGCGCAGTATGAACGGCAACCTCGCCTCGGCGATCTTCATGGGAGCGGTCTTCGGGATCGGCCGTGAGCGGCCGGAGATCCTGGCCCGGATGAACAATCTCGCCCAGTGGGTGGCCATCTCACCGGTGAAGGACATGTGCGGCAGCAGCTACGGAGCGATCGGCGTGCTGATGCTGCCGATCGACATCGCCGCGAACTTCCCCGATCCGCTGCATTCGGCGCTGGCCGCGGACATCTATCGGGTGACCAAGATGGCCGGGATGCGGTCGGCGACTCCGCTGTTCATCTACAACGGAGAGCAGGAGTTCTGGATCCCGGCCGAGGGTGCGCGCAATCTCTATCTGGAGCAGTGCCGCCTCGGGGTGCCCGCGGTGTACCGTAGCGTGCTCGGTGAGCACATCATCGCGGGTGCGCTCGGCTATCCGGAAGCCATGATGTGGCTGGACGACAGGCTGCAGGGGTTTCGGGCGCCCGACGAGTGCTGACCGGGTGACGGCGCCGGGAGGGCTCCGGTAACGCGGTGTGCCCGCGCTCGCGATGAGAATCGTGTCCCCCTTCGGTCCGCCGGTCGTATGCCCAGATCTGGCGAGAGCGCTGTGCGGCGTCGTCGTGGCTTCGGTACGGTGGGCCGGTCTGGGCGGGGTGACGCCCGAATTCCCGAGAGAGGCTCATGAACGACATCACGACCACCGCGTCCGATCAAGCCAAGGCACTGGTCGGGCGGCACTACCGCCTGACCGACTCGTACGAGGTGGGCCGCGAGAAGATCCGGGAGTTCGCGCGAGCGCTGCAGGACGGCCATCCGGCGCATCGGCACGAGGACGCCGCCGTGCGGCTGGGCTTCGACGGCCTCGTCGCGCCGCTGACGTTCTCCTCGATCGTCCTCATGCTGATGCAGCGCAAGATGTTCGAGTCCGTGCTCACCGGCTACGACCTCGGCCAGGTGCTGCAGACCGAGCAGTCCATCCAGGTGCATCGGCCGATGGTCGCGGGCGACGAGGTGCGCTGCGACTCCTACATCGAGTCTTTCCGGCAGTTCGGTGACAAGGACTTCATGGTCACCAAGAACGTGCTGAGCAACCAGTACAAGGAAGTGTTGCAGACCGCGCACACCACCGCGGTGGCGCAGACGGGCGTGGACATCGCCGCCGATCTGCGCGCGGCGGTGGAAGGCGTGATCATGACCGGGCAGTCGGCCACCGACCGGTCGGACGCCGCGGCCGCGCGGAAGGCCGGCGAAGACAGCGGTCTGGTCGAGTGCTTCGAGGAGACGGTGCTGCCGGATTCGCCCGACGAGCCGCGCACGCCGCGAACCGCTCCCGCTTTCGAGGACTTGTCCGTCGGCATGGAGCTCGCGCCCCGCACGGTGCAGATCTCGCGCGGTGACCTGGTGAACTACGCCGGTGTGTCGGGTGACTCGAATCCGATCCACTTCAGCGACGTGGTCGCCCGCAGTGCCGGTCTGCCCGACGTGGTTTCGCACGGACTGCTGACGATGGGCCTCGGCGCCGGATACCTCACCTCGTGGCTCGACGATCCGGCCGCCGTGACGCGGTACGGGGTGCGGTTCGCCGGGTTTGCCCCGGTCGCGGCGGCCAAGGCGAGCGCGATCGAATTCCGGGGCCGCGTCAAGCAATTGGATCCCGAGCGTCGTGCGGCCACCATCGCGTTGACCGCGACCTGTGGTGAGCGCAAACTGTTCGGTCGCGCGACGGCGGACGTGCTGCTGCGCTGAACCGGCCTGCCCGGGTCTCGGCGGGGAAGCGCGGGATCCAGTGCCGTGGCGGCGGCGTGGCCCAGCCCGGTCCCTGTGATCAGCGGCATGGTTGTCGACCCTCTCGCGGAACGGGGACGCGCCGACGGTAGCGGTCACCCGGGGCGAAAACGGCCCGGATCGCCTGGTCTTGCGGGAGGTCCCGGTGACTTCGGCAGCGCCGAGCAGGTGTCAACAACGCGGGAGCCGATGATCTTGCGGATGTGCTTACACCTGCGCGTTCGCCGCGATCGGACGGGTGCGGTGCTGGAATGTGGGCGCGGCGCATGCGAGACTCGGTGCATGCGTGCTTCGGTAGTGCGGTCTCAGAACGAATCCATCGCTCGCGGAACGGCTCCGGTGGCGGAGGGCGGCCCCACCGCCTTGCGGATGATCCTCGGCGGGCGGATGCGGCGGCTGCGTGAAGCGTGCGGTATCTCGCTGGAGGACGCGGGCGAGGCGATCCGCGGCTCGCATTCCAAGATCAGCCGTTTGGAACTGGGGCGTACCGGCTTCCGGGAACGAGATCTGGTCGATCTGCTCGCGCTCTACGGCGTCACCGACGAGGAGGAGTGCGCCGAATTCAAGCGCCTGGCCAAGCAGGCGAACACCTCGGGATGGTGGCATCACGACACCGACTGGCTGCCGAAGTGGTTCGACACCTACTTGGGGCTGGAGCAGGCCGCTCAGCTGATCCGCTGTTACGAACCGCGGGTGATCCCGGAGCTGCTGCAAACTCCCGACTACGCCCGCGCCTTGTTCGTGCTCGCGCATCCGCACGAGAACGAGGAGTCGATCCAGCGGCGCGTGGCCTTGCGCATGCGCCGTCAGGAGATCCTGACCAGGCCGGACCCGCCGCAGCTGTGGCTGATCATCGAGGAATCCGCGCTGCGGCGCAGGATCGGCGGATCGCAGGTGTGGCTGGCCCAGTTGGAGCACCTGCTCCGGGCGGCGGACGCGCCGAACATCACGGTCCAGGTGCTCGCCGACCATGTCGGCGGCCCCGCGCTGGCCGACGGCGCGTTCACCATGTTGCGCTTCGCCGAGGCGGATCTGCCCGACATCGTGTACCTCCAGCAGCTCACCGGCGCGCTGTACCTGGACAAGGACGCCGATCTCGCGGCCTACCGGGCGGTGGCGAACCTGCTCTCGGTGCACGCCGCGCCGCCGGAGTACACCCGCGAACTCGTCGCGGCGTTGCGCGAGCGTGAGCCGCACATCGTGGAGCGGCCGTCGGGCCACCGCTGACCGGCGGGCCGTGTCCGGCCGGAGCGCTGATGCTACAGGGACTTTCGGCCGTAGCTGACAGTCGGGTGATCATGGCAGACTCGGGGCATGCGCGCTTCGAAGGTTCGACGAGACGCCGGGTCGGCCGGTGCGAATCCGGTGTCCGGCGGCGGGCCGACGGTTCTGCGCATGGTCCTGGGCGGTCGCCTACGTCGTCTGCGCGAGTCCTGCGGACTCAGCAGGGAAGACGCGGGCGAGGCCATCCGGGGGTCGCATTCCAAGATCAGCAGGCTGGAACTCGGGCGCACCGGCTGCCGGGAACGTGATCTGGTCGACCTGCTCGATCTCTACCGGGTGACCGACCCGGAGGAACGACAGCGATACCTGGAGCTGGCCAGGCAGGCGAACGCTTCGGGCTGGTGGGCGCGGGACAACGATTGGCTGCCGAAGTGGTTCGACACTTATCTCGGGCTGGAACAGGCGGCGCGCCGGATCCGTAGCTACGAACCGCGGGCGGTCCCGGAGCTGCTGCAGACGCCGGAGTACGCTCGCGCGCTGCTCACCCTGTCGCATCCGGGCGAGTCGGAGGAGTCGATCGAACGTCGTGTCGCGCTGCGGATGCGCAGGCAGGAAATCCTCACCGGCCCGCACCCGCCCCAGCTGTGGGTGATCATCGAGGAAGCCGCGTTGCGCCGCAGGATCGGCGGTTCCACCGTCTGGCGAGCACAGCTCGACCACATGCTGCGCGTGGAAGCCCAGCCGAACATCACCGTCCAGATCCTGCCCGACGACGTGGGCGGCCCGGCGCTCACCGACGGGGCGTTCACCATCTTGCGTTTCGCCGAGTCCGATCTGCCCGACATCGTCTATCTCCAGCAGCTGACCAGCGCGCTGTATCTGGACAAGATCGCCGATCTGGATGTGTATTACGCGGTGCTGAACCAACTTCTGGTGCTCGCGCCTCCGCCGGAGCATTCCCGCGGGTTGCTGCAGGTCCTGCGGGAGGGCGTCCGGCCGACCGTCGACGAACCGGTGGATCGCGCGCCGGAATGACCGGGTCGTGCCCAGGCGGGAGACCCACCGCCCGGTGGATCGGCCCCCACGGGTCGAAGCGCCGGGCGCGACACGCCGAGTGCCGACGCGGCGCGTGATTCGACCCGCCGGGATTGGGCATCTTCCTCGGCGAGGTGATGCGCATGCGTGGGCCGGGCCAAGTATTGTCCCATCGGGACAATAAAAGGTATGATGTCCCCATGAGCGACGACGGTGTCGGTCTGGACGGCCGTCGGCTGCGCACCCGGCGCAGCCGTGAGGCGCTGTCGCGCGCGGCGTTCGACCTGCTCACCGAGCGGGGGCTGCACGCGGTGGCCGTCGAGGACATCGCGCTCAGGGCCGGTGTCACCCGGCGCACGTTCAGCAGGCATTTCGCCTCCATCGAGGAGGCGATTCTCGGAGATGTCGATCAGGACGTCCACCTGTTCAACGAGGCGCTGCGCCGCCGTCCAGGGGGCGAACCGCCCTTGGTCGCCTATCGCAACGCCGTCCACGACTGGCTCGCCACCGAGTACGGTGGCGCCCGCGCCGCGCTGCTGGCCCGCCGCTGGGCCCTGTTCCAGCGCTTCGACGACGAACCCGAATTGTTCGCCGGTTATCAGCGCATCCGCATCGATGGGCAGCGCGAGTCGGTCCGGATCATCGCCGCGCGGCTGGAGGTCGATCCGCTGACCGATCCGCGTCCGGCCGTCGCGGTGGGCGCAGGCGCCGGCATGCTGCTCGCGGCGCTGCAGAGCTGGGCGGCTGGCCCGGACCCGATGGGCCTGCCCGGCCTCGTCGAAGAGTTCTTCGACACCCTCGTCACCCTCACCGCCGAATTCCGTAACGAGGAGTCACCGTCATGTCTACCCCGTCGGTGAACATCTACCGCCGGACGTGCCGACGCGTCGGTCTGGACCGGAACCCGCTGCGCCGCACGGAAGACCGGGTGCAGACCGGCGTGGCGGTCCTGCTCGCCCTGATGTTCCTGATCGTGGTGCCTCTACTGGCGGTCACCGTCGGCGGCCGGGTCTATCGTGTGGAAACCGCCGCGGTGCAAGCCGAGGCGGCGCGCCTGCGCCAAGTCGACGCCACCGTCATCGAAGCGGGGAAGGCCCCGCTGTACGCGCCGGTGGTGCCCGCGCGGGTGTCCTGGAAGGACGCCGAGGGTGTGGAGCACACCGGTGACTATCAATCGACCACGGTGGTGGAGCCCGGTTCCACCGTGCCGCTCTGGCTGAACGAAGCCGGTGCGATCGTGGAGCCGCCCTCGGCCACCCAGCCCGCCAGCAAGGCGGTGATGCTCACCGCCGGTGCGGTGCTGGGCGTCTCGGTCGTGCTCGCGGGCAGCTACCTGCTGGTGCGGCGTGGACTCGACCGGCGGCGCCTGCGGCAGTGGGAATCGGAATGGGTGGTCGCCGATCTCACCTGGGGGCACGGCTGAGGCGCGGTGCGGCGTGCCCGCCGGGCGAGGGTAGGGAACAGGCACAGCGGGCACGTCGCGTACCGGACCGCATCGCGGCGAACGAAGCGGACCGGCACTGCCCCCGAGATTAAGGCATCGGCGGGCCGGGCCGCCCGATTCCCCGCCGATCGCCGGAGATCGCACCACCGAAGCCCCGGTGACGTTGTGACACAACCCAGGCGACCCAGGTCGGCTCAGACCGGGTAGAGGCTGTGCTTGCGCGGGTTCGACTCGGCGCTCGCCTCTTTCTCGCGCAGCAGGCGCAGCGCGCGGCGAATCTCCAGCCTGGTTTGCGAGGGCTCGATCACCGCGTCGATGTAGCCGCGTTCGGCGGCGATCCACGGGGTGGCGACGGTCGCGTTGTACTGCTCGATCATGAACTCGCGCACGGCCGCGCGCTGGTCGGGAGCCACTTCGGCGAGCCGGCGTTTTCCGACGATGCTCACCGCGCTCTCCGCGCCCATCACGGCGATGCGCGCGGTGGGCCAGGCCAGGCTGATGTCGGCGCCGAGCTGCTTGCACCCCATCACCGCGTAGCCGCCGCCGTAGGCCTTGCGGACCACGACGGTCACGATCGGCACGGTCGCCTCGATCACCGCACGGAAGAACCGCCCGCCGCGCTTGATCACCCCGCTGCGCTCCTCCTCCACGCCGGGCAGCACACCGGGAGTGTCCACGACGAAGATCAGCGGCAATCCGAAGACGTTGCACAGCCGGATGAAGTGCGTCGCCTTGTCCGAGCATTTCGCGTCGATGGCGCCACCGAGCACCAAGGGCTGGTTCGCGACCACCCCGACGCTGCGCCCGTCCACCCTGGCGAAACCGGTGATCAGGTTCTGCGCGGTGCCCGCGCTGATCTCGTGGAAGTCGCCGTCGTCGAACAGGCGCAGCAGGATCTCGTGCATGTCGTAGCCCTCCCGATCGGAATCGGGCACGATCGCGTCCAATTCCAGATCGTGCGGCGTGACCTGCGGCTCCAGTCCCGGGTTGACGACCGGGCCCGATTCCAGGCAGCTCGACGGCAGATAGCTCAGGTAGGTCCTGGCCCAGTCGAACGCCTCCTGCTCGGTGGCGGCGACGTGGTGGATGGTGCCGTTGGCCGCCTGCGCCTGCGCGCCACCCAGCTCCTCCATGGTCACCTCCTCGCCGGTGACCTCCTTGATCACCTCCGGGCCGGTGACGAACATGTACGACTTCTCGGTCGCGATCAGGATGTCGGTGTTCACCGGTGCGTAGACCGATCCGGCCGCGCACTTGCCCAGCATGATCGACACCTGCGGCACGAAGCCCGACAGCCGCTCCTGGCGGCGGCTCATCAACGCGTACCAGGCCAGGGAGGTGACCGCGTCCTGGATGCGGGCGCCACCGGAGTCGTTGATCGCGACCACCGGGCACGCGTTGGCCGTGGCGAAGTCCAGCGCCTTGGCGACCTTGCGGCCGAACATCTCACCGACCGAGCCGCCGAAGACGGTCTGGTCGTGCGCGATCACCACGACGGGTCTGCCGTCGATCCGGCCGCGACCGGTGACCACACCGTCGCCGTACATGGCTCCGGGGGTGCCGGGCTGGCGCACCAGGGCGCCGATCTCGACGAAACTGCCCGGGTCGAGCAGCGCGCGCACCCGTTCCCGTGCGCTGGGGATGCCCTTGCTCTTGCGTTTCGCGATGCCGGTCTCGCCGGCTGGTTCCTCGGCGAGCTCCAGGAGTCCCCGCAGCTCGTCCAGCTTTTCTCGCGTACCGCTCATTGATGGTGTGGCCCTTCGAACTCGTCGCGACGCCGTGCGGCAGCGCGGCGTTCGATGCTATCGGCGGTGCTGTCCGCCGCACAGCCGTTCAGAAGAATCTCCTGGGACAACTCACAGGTTTACTCTCCCAGCTCTCGGCGGAGGACACCGGTACCCTGCTGCCGCGCGTCGGTGACACGATTTGTGCAAGGTCCCAACCGCGGGCACGGGGTCCGATGAACCGTCCCGAGGGCGTTGGCGAGGGCTTCTCAGGGCGGGGCGAACGGATCTAGGGTGATCTCGACGCAGCGCCGGAAATGCGCGGACGGCGCTGCGTCACATACTTGGGGCGTTCGAGGCGGTCGGGATTGATCCGATACTCGGAAGTCCGCGCGGGCCGAGACGGCCGGAATTGATCCGATACTTCGGAATGCGGTGCGTGCGGGAGCCGCCACAGGACCGAAAATTACGGCACCGCCGCACTTTCATCCCATGCCGGATGCGGACCGGCCGAAAGCCACTCCGACACTTGTGATTCCGCCCAACGGGTCGGGCGGCCGCTGATGACTTACCTGATTAGGCCGAACATATATCGATTCCATCACGATCCGTCGCTAACCTTCGGGAGGCATGATGGGTAGTCAGCCGAGAACGAGTACCGAGACGTTGACATCGAAACTCGTCGCACACCTCGCGGAGCATTCCGGCCATGCCGCGTCCGGCGATGTCGCGACCACGGCGCGGAACTGTCTGGCGGCCGCCGTCGAACGGTTCGCTCCGCGTCCGTCGCCCGCGACGGGCCGGCCGCCGGAGATCGCCGGTTTCGCCTCGCGCTGGGCGCGCGAGGGCATCGCGCTGGAAACGGTGCTCGGCGCGTATCACGACGAAATCCGGAACAGCTTGGAATTCCTCGCCGCGGAAGTCGCGGGCGAGCAGACCGATCGGTTTCTCGAGGGCGCCCGGCTCGCGGTGCACGTTCTGGAGATGGTGACCATGGCCGCGTCGACGGCCTATGTGGACGAGCACCGCACGGTCGCGCGGGAGCATCAGACCGCCGCCCAGACCTTGGTCTCCGCCCTGCTCGGCGGACACGCGGTCGGCGAACTCGCCAGGGCGACGGGCATCCCGATCGCGCGGTCGTACCAGGTGGTGGCGCTGGGCATTCCCGCGCATCCGGACGAGCGAAGACCCGGCGCGGGCGCGGACGCGGCCCGGCGCAAGCTCCGCCGAGTCCAGGCCGCGCTGGCCGGTCCGCTCGGCTCCCGGGCGTTGTCGGTGCTGTCCGCCGCGGGCGGCACGGTGCTGGTGCCGATCGATGACGTGCCCGCGCGCACCGGCATGTTCAGCATGACCGAGGAGGTGCTGGCCATCGTCGGCGAGGCCGCCGAGGTGCCGTTGACCGCCGCGGTGGCCGCGGGGCGCACCGCCCGCATTCCCGAACTGGCCGGACGCGCCCACGATCTGCTGGACCGGTTGCGGGCGGCGGGTCGGCCCGCCGGGTTGTATCAGGTGGCCGACGTGGGTGAAACGCCGGGTTGTGAACTGCCCCAGCCGGGCCACATGGCCATCGTCACCTCGCCCAACGATCAGGTGATCGGCCGTTCGGCCTGAACCTTCGCCGCTATCGTCGGATGTGCCCTGATCTCGAGGGTGTGCAAAGGAGTGCAAGTGTCCACCGCCTTGTCCGATCGCGATATTCTGCGCGAGCTGGAGCCCACTGCCGAACGCCTGCTCAACGACCATCTCCGCAAAGCGAAGTCATGGCACCCGCACGATTACGTGCCGTGGGACGACGGACGGAATTTCGCAGCCCTCGGCGGAATCGACTGGGAGCCGGGGCAATCCGCTCTCTCCGAGGTGGCGCAGACAGCGATGATCACCAATTTGCTCACCGAGGACAATCTGCCCGCGTATCACCGGGAGATCTCGGAATCGTTCTCCTTGGACGGGGTATGGGGCACCTGGGTGGGCCGGTGGACCGCCGAAGAGAATCGCCACGCCATCGTGATGCGCGACTATCTGGTCGTTACCCGCGCGGTCGATCCGGTGCTGCTGGAGCGGGCGAGAATGGCGCACATGACCACGGGCTTCGCGAAACCCGATACCGAGCAGGTGTTCCTGCGCTCGGTGGCTTACGTCACACTGCAGGAGCTGGCGACCAGGATCAGTCACCGGAACACCGGAACGGCCTGCGAGGATCCGATCGCCGAGCGTATGCTGCAGCGAGTCGCCGCCGACGAGAACTTGCACATGATCTTCTACCGGAATATCAGCGCCGCCGCCCTGGACCTGGTCCCGAACGAAGCGCTGCGCGCGATCACCAGCGTGGTCACCCGTTTCCAGATGCCCGGGCTCACCCAGCCCGATTTCCGGCGCAACGCGGTGCTGCTGGCCAAGCACGGCATCTACGACCTGCGCCAGCATCTCGACGTGGTCGTGCGGCCGGTGCTGCGGGCGTGGCGGGTCTTCGAACGCGCCGATCTGACCGGTGACGGCGAACGCGCCCGCGACGAGCTGCACGCCTACCTCGAGGACCTGGAGGCCCGAGCGCGACGGTTCGAGGAGCAGCGCGAGCGCGCGGCGGCCAGACAAGCGGAACGGGCTGCCGCGGCAGGATGAACCCGCGCGTACCGATCACCGTGGCGGCGATGGCCCTCATCGCCGTGACCGCCGCTGCCCCCGTACCGGCCGATCCGGTGCCCCCGGCCCCGCCGCCGCCCGCGGTCGATCCGGCTATGACCCGGACGGGGCTGCTCTCGATCGATCGGGTCGGTCCCGGTCGGGAACGGCTGTCCATCGCCTCCGCGGCGATGCGCCGGATCATCACCGTCGACGTGCTGCGCGGCAGCGGCGCCGCGCCGCGCCCGGTGCTGTATCTGCTCGACGGCGTCGACGGCGACGCCACCTCGGCGTGGCTCACCAAGGGTGGCGCCGCCGAGTTCTTCGCGGGCAAACCGGTGGACGTGGTGCTGACCGGCGGCGGCACCGGCAGCATGTACAGCGACTGGGCCCGGCACGACTCCGCACTGGGGCTCAATCGCTGGGAGACGTTCCTCACCACCGAGCTTCCGCCCATTGTGGAATCCCTGCTGCGCACCGACGGGCGCCGCGCCATCGCCGGTGTCTCGATGGGCGCGCAGGCGGCGATGATGCTCGCTCAGCGCCACCCGGGCTGGTACCGGGCGGTGGCGGGGCTGAGCGGGTGTTATTCGACCGCTGACCCGCTCGGTCACGCGGTCACCACCATCACGGTGGCCTCCCGCGGCGGCAACGTCGAGAATCTCTGGGGCCCGCCGACCTCACCGGAATGGGCCGCGCACGACAGCCTGCTGCACGCGGAATCGCTGCGCGACACCGCGATCTACCTTTCGGCGGCGACGGGGCTGCCGACCGGCGCGGACCTGGTGGCGGTCGCGAACTCGCCGACGATCGCGGAGGCGCTGCGGACGGCGGGTGGCGGCGCGGCGCTGGAGGCGGGCGCCCGTGCCTGCACCGAGCGGTTCGTCGCGCGCCTGAACGAGCTGAGGATTCCCGCCACCGTGGAGTACACCGCGGAGGGGATGCACACCTGGCCGGACTTCCAGACGCAGCTGCCGAAAGCGTGGAAGGTGCTGGCCCGGGCGCTGGGCGTGGCCGAGTCCTCCTGAGCGGCGGAATCGAACGGGCGCCCGTGCGTTGACACTACTGTGTCCGCGGCGCTGTCCTCTCTCCCGTTCTCCGTTCTCGACCGCTCGCGCGTCCGGCGCGGCCAGAGCCGCCCCGCCGCGGTGCGGGAGACCGTCGAGTTCGCCCGGCTCGCCGAAGAGTGGGGCTATCACCGCTTCTGGGTCGCCGAACACCACAGTGTGCCCGGCGTGGCGGGTTCGGCGCCCACCGTGCTCGCGGCCGCCGCCGCTGCCGCGACCTCCCGGATCAGGATCGGCACGGGCGGGGTGATGCTGCCCAACCACCAGCCGCTGGTGGTCGCCGAACAGTTCGGAGTGCTGGAGTCGCTGTATCCGGGACGCATCGACATGGGCTTGGGCCGCTCGGTCGGCTTCACCGACGGCGTGCGGCGTGCGCTCGGGCACGACAAGCGAGCCGCGCAGGACTTCGATGCCCAGCTCACCGAGTTGCTGGCCTACTTCGCCGCGGGCAACCACGGCGTGCACGCGTGGCCGGCCGAAGGGCTGCGGGTGCCGTCCTTCCTGCTGGCGACCGGGTCCGGCGCCGAGCGCGCGGCCCGCTTCGGGCTGCCACTGGTGATCGCCGCGGTCGGTGGCGAGGACCGCATGGTCGAGGCCATCGATCGCTATCGCGCGGAGTTTCGTCCTTCCTTGCCGGGCGCGGCACCTTACGTGGTGGTCTCCGCATCGATCGTGATCGCCGACACCGCCGCGCAGGCGCACCGGCTGCTGCTGCCCGAGGCTTGGTCGGCCGCCTACGCGCGCACCCGAGGCGAGTTTCCGCCGCTGATCCCGCCCGCGGAGATCGAGACGCTCACCATGACCGCTCGGGAGCGCCGGATCTTCGACGAAGGACTGCAGGGCCATCTGTACGGCACCGAGGACGAGGTCGCCGATCAGCTGGAGCGGCTGGTCGGCCGGACCGGCGCCGACGAGATCCTCGTCCACACCAGCACCTACGATCGCGGCGCGCGGCTGGCGTCGCATCGCCGCTTGGCGCTGGTCGCCGGTCTGGCGCACGGGTCGCCGGGGGAGCTCGAGCGAGTCGGCGCGCGGCCCGGTACGGCAGCCTGATCAGGCGCCGGACGTAACTGCCTGCGGGAACTGCACTTCGGCGGCGGCGTAGCCGAACAGCTTGCGCCCGTCGGCCCGGGCGTCGACCGCGATGGTCGCCCGCCGCCTGCGCGCATCGACCGAGGTGACCCGGCCGCGGAACTGGATCGTCCCGGTGCCCAACGGCGGTATGCGCAAGTAGTGCGTATTGTGCGCGAACTGCGCGCGGAATCGGGTGACCGCCGTGGGGTCGCCGAGCCAGGAGGTGAGGAACGACGTGGCCAGGCCCAGTTTCAGCATGCCGGGCGCGACCACGGTCGGCAGGCCGCTGGCGAGCGCGACCCGCTCGTCGAACAGCACCGGATTGGATTCGCCGGTCACGCCGGCGTAGTTGACCAGGTCGCCGCGGGACAGCCGAACGGTGCGGGCGGGCAGTTCGGCGCCCACCGCGAGATCGGCGAAGTCGACGACCGGTCGCGGCGACCGGCCGGTGGGCGTCGGTGAGAGATGGTCGGCGGCAGCCGGGACCACGGGGTTGCCCCCGGCTCGACGCGGTGCGTCGGACACTCGATCGCCCATGGCGACTCTGCGCACGGCGTCGGCCAATTCGGCATCGCGCGGGCCGACGCGGGCGAGCAGCGCGCTGGATCCGGTTTGCGCCACCGCGCCGTGCTGGTCGATGAGCACGCTCTTGACCGCGAGGACGTCGTAGTCGCCGAAGTGCCGGAACGATTCGAAATAGATGTCACAGGTCAGGCGGTCGCCGTCCACCAGCGGCCTGCCGAAGTCGAAAACCTGGTCCGCGTGCAGAATCCGGGTCGGGTCGTAGCCGGTGATCAGCGTGTCAAGTATTTCACGGTGCACCCGGGTGAGGATGATCGAACTGAATGTGGCGGGCGCGACGAGCCCGGAAAAGCCGAGTTCGGCGGCAGCGGCCTCGCTGTGATGCGCCGGATGGGCATCCTGGACGGCACGGGCGAATTCGCGGATCTTTTCCCGTTCCACTTCGTACCGAAAAGTGGAACGGTAACGGTGGTCGACCAGCGACCTCGCCTGATCGGCCGGATTCACCGCGGTCTCGTTCATGGTTGCTCCTGTATTGCGAAAACGGTGGCGGACAGCGGCTCTCGTCAGGCGAGCGGGCCGAACCGCCAGATCTGCGGGGGCACCTGCTCGGGGGTCACGGTGCCGACGACGGACACCCCGGCGTCGTGGAAGGTGCCCACCGCCCGGTCGATGTGGTCGGCCGAGGTGATCACCACGGCGTCGCGCGCACCGATCGCGCGCATGATCGTGGCCGAGCGGGTGGCGTTCTGCGCGGTCGTGTCGGCCTCCGGTTCGAGATGGATCCGGGCAGCGGGGAGGCCGCGGGCGCTCAGCCAGTCGGCCATCGCCCGCGCCTCGGTGACGCCGTTGCGGGCGTTTCCGCCGGTTACGATGATCGGTGAGAGGGGCGCCAGCAGGGCCTGCAGATACCCGGCGTGCAGACGGTCGATCAGTTCCGGGCGCATCCCGCCGTCGGGCAGCAGGCCGTAGCCGAGCACGACGATGGCGGTGACGGGTCCGTGTACCGCCGGAGCCGGGACGCGCGCCGGTCCGACGGCGGTCGCGGGACCAGCGTCGGCGGAACCCGTGCTGTCCGCCGAGGCGTGCGGCAGGTGGGTGAGCGCGGCGGTGACGGCCACCGCGCCCAGCAAGGTGCGGGCGAGCGGAACCAGGTTGACGGACAAGAGATCTCCCAGCGGTTAGCCATCGGATGGCCACCGATGGCTGGGGTGCGGCGTGCATCCATGATGCGGCCGCGGGCCGTTGCGGAACCGTAACCTCTTGGTGATCTGGATAATTCACCGTTTCCACGCCGCCGGCTTGTGCTACCTGAACTGTCCGCCGAATTGCGTGAATTGTCTTTTCCGCACCCTTTTGTGCCGTATCCCTAGCCCGTGACAAACGCGTTCGTGAGGTCTCCAGATCCAGTCGTTCCGCGTGGGCGGCCGCCTTTTCCGGTTCTAGCGTTGGCGCAGCTTCGGTGCCGTCTACCAGCGAAAACGGCGCCGGTCGTCGAACACTGTGGTTCTGCAGGAAGGCAACCAATGAAACGAAGTACCTACGGGCGCGCGTCCCTGGCGGCGGTGCTGCTGAGCGTGTCGGTGCTCGCCGTCGGCGCCACCGGCGCGAATGCGGCGCCGGAGACCCCGCCGAGCGAGCAGCAGTTGGCCGATTACATCGCGGCGGGCCGCAAAGTGGCGCCGGTGGCGGATTCGGGCAGCGCGGGCACCGGCTCGGCGTGCACCTCGGGCAGCGGCGCGGGTTCGGGCAACGGGTCCGGCGACTGCTACGGCGGTTCGGGCAGCAGCTCGGGGTCCTCCGGCGGCTACGCCAGCGACACCGTGGGTTACGGCCCGCCGATGACCTCGTGGCTGGCCGCCTTCGGCTACGGGCTGACCCATCCCGACGTGGCGCCGCCCGGAACCAACGACTGGAGCTGCAAACCGACTGCCGAGCATCCGCGCCCGGTGGTCTTGGTGCACGGCACCTGGATGAACGCCTACAACGGCTTCGCCTACATGGGCCAGCCCATCAAAGACGCCGGATTCTGCGCGTTCACCTTCAACTACGGCCGGTCGAATCTGCTCGAGGGCGGCGGTCTCGGTTCGGTGCTGCCGGGCGTGATGGGTACCGGGTACATCCAGGACTCGGCCAAGCAGCTGGCCACGTTCGTCGACCGGGTGCTGGCCGCGACCGGGGCGCCGGAGGTGGACATCGTCGCGCATTCGCAGGGCGGGTCGATGTCGAACTGGTACACCAAGTTCGAGGGTGGCGCGGCCAAGGTGAAGAACCTGGTCACCTATGGCGCGACGCATCACGGCACCAGCCTGGTCGGCATCGGCGCGCTGGGCCGGGCGATCAACAACTTCGGTATCGACATCCTCGGTTTCATCGAGATCTTCGTCGGGCACGCCGGCATCCAGCAGACCATCGGCTCGGATTTCGTCAACAAGCTCAACGAGAACGGCGACACCGTTTCCGGCGTCGACTACACCGTGGTCGGCACCCGCTACGACGAGATCACCAATCCCTACGACCTGACCTTCCTGAAAGCGGCGCCCGGCGTGACGGTGCAGAACATCACCCTGCAGGACGGATGCGAGCAGGACGTGTCCGATCACCTCACGATGATGTATTCGCCACGGGCGCTGTCGATCGCGTTGCGCGCGCTCGATCCCGCCGGTCACCCGAATCTGGAATGCACCTTCAACCCCTGGTTGCTCGGGGGCGGGGGCTCGCTGTGATCTCCGGATAGACCTGTTTCCGTCGAGCGGCGCGGCGTGTGCCCTTACTTCGCACGCTCGCTCGACGGAAGCACCGACCACCATGCGTTCCTGCCCGCCGGACGGAATCCCTCAACCCGCCTCCGTCTCGGCGCGCACGTCCCCGGCGCGTGGTGGTGCGCCCACCGAGCGGACCCTCGCACCCGCCGCTCGGTGGGCATCGGCGTGTACCGGGCGGGTGCGGACCGCTCCGTAGACTGTCGCCGTGACCGATCTCGCGGACTTCTCCCGGCTGATCACAGGCGACCACGGACTCTGTGTCGTCTCCACCTTGCGTGCCGACAACACGATTCAGTCGTCGCTGGTCAACGCGGGTGTTACGACGCATCCGAAGACGGGTGCGGAGGTGGTCGCGATGGTGGTGCGTGGCGATGCCCGCAAACTGGACAACCTTCGTGCCCGGCCGCGGATGACGGTCGTGGTCCGCGTCGGCTGGCAGTGGGCCGCCGTGGAGGGGCCGGTGTGGATCGCCGGCCCGGACGACCCCGCTGCCGGCCTCGATGCCGAGCGGCTGCGACTACTGCTGCGTGAGGTGTTCACCGCCGCCGGCGGCGTGCACGAGGACTGGGACGAGTACGACCGCGTGATGGCCGCCGAGCGCCGTGCGGTGGTGCTGGTCGTGCCGGATCGCGTCTACGGCAACGGCTGACCGGACAACCCCGCCGTGATCAGTTGCCGCGCTGACGTTTCCGATATGCCCGTACCTTCGAGATGCTGCCGCAGGCGCGGCCGTCGGGAGTTTCGGCGTACATAGAGCACCACGTGCGGCTGCGGTTGCGGCTGTGGTCGTAGAAGACGTTGCGGCAGTCGGGGCACGATTTGAGCCGGGCCCACTGCTGCCCCGCGATCGCGGCGGCGACCAACGCGACGATCGCGGCCGCCGCGCCGCGATCGCCGGGGCGGTAGCGCAGCGGTTGCGCTTCGTCGCCGACGGTCACGTGCACCGGATGCCGTTCCAGCCATGCGCGCAGCTCGGTCGGTGCGCAATGGCCCAGTGCCGCGCGCAGATCGGTGCGCAGCGCCAGCAGTTCGTCCACGTCGTGCGGGCGCGGTCGCGGAATGTCCGGCAGGACGCTGTGCCAGTCCGCTGCTCGCGTGACCAGCGCTGGGAGATCGTCGACCGGCGTGCGGGTCTCGTGCGGCAACCGCCAGGTGTTCAGGAAGGCCCGGACCTGCTCCAGGGTCCCGGGTGCGCTGCTCGTCCCCGCCATGTTTACCAGTGTAGCTGTTGACCAGTAAACGGCATTACGTTTACCGTTCAAATGTATGACCGGTAACAGAGTGTCCGAGCGGTCCGTGCCCACGCGGCGGACGGGCCCGCTTCCGCTGCGGCGCGCCCGGGGCGCGGTCGCGGTGTTGTTCGCGCTCGGCGGGTTCGTCTTCGCGGGATGGGCGGTGCGCATTCCCGCGGTGGCGCAGCGTCTGCACGCCACTCCCGGGGAACTCGGACTCGCGCTGCTGGCCATGTCGGTCGCGGCGGTGGCGACGATGTCGGCCGGCGGCGTGATCTGCCGCCGCTGGGGTAGCGCCCGCGTGGCAGCCGTCTCGGCCGGGATGCTGTCGGCGGCGGTCGTGCTGCCGCCCCTGGCATTGTCCGTGCCGCAGCTCGCGGCGGCGCTGACCGTCTTCGGCGTGGCCTTCGGCGCGCTCGACGTCGCCGTGAACACGGTGGCCGTCGACCTGGTGGCCGCGCTGGATCGCCCGCTGCTGCCCGCCATGCACGCGGCCAACAGCCTGGGCAGCCTGGCGGGGGCGGGCGCGGGTGGCGTGCTCGCCGCGCGGCTGACGCCGGCCGAGCACCTGCTGTGGGTGGCCCCGCTGGGTGTGGTGGCGGCCGTGGTGGCCGGGTGGGTGCTGATTGCCGATCCGGTCCCCCCGGCGCTGTCGCCGTGGGCGCGCGGTGATCGCTCGCCGTGGATCGTGGTGGCGTTCGGTGTGGTCGGGCTGTGCGCCGCCTTCGCGCAAGGTGGTCTGGACAACTGGGTGCCGCTGCATCTGCGTACGGATCTGGGAGCGGGCGAGGGGCTGGCGGCGGCCGGGTACGGAACGGTCCAGGCCGCCATGGCGGTGGGCCGGGTGGCCGGGGTCGCGCTCGTCACCGCGGCCGGGCCCGCGGCCGTCTTGCGAATCGGTGGCGTCGTCGCCTGTGTCGGGACCGCGCTCGCTGCCCTGACCTCGTCTCCATGGCTCGCGCTGGCGGGTCTCGGCGTCGCCGGGCTCGGGCTGGCGAACCTTTTTCCGCTGGCGGTCGGAGCCGCGGGTACGCGCGGGGGTGCGAGCGGCGTGGCGGTGGCGACCACCCTCGGTTACGGCGGCATCCTGCTGGCGCCACCGGCGATCGGCTTCGCCGCCGAGGCCGGTGGCTTGCCGCGAGCGCTACTGCTCGTCCCGGTCCTCGTCGCCGTCGCCACCGCCGTCGGCCACGCGCTTCGCCGTCATCTCCAGGAGCCGAGACGCGATCCAGTGGTCACAGGTCGATCTCCACATCGCTGATCGGGTAGGCCACGCAGGAGTGGGTGTAACCGGACTTCTCGTCGGACAGCCGGAGCCGGGCCTCCTCGGCGGTGTGCACTTCGCCCTTGACGATCCGGATCCGGCACAGGCTGCATTCGCCGGAGCGGCACGCGGCTTCGGGCCGAATGCCGTTGTCCTCCAGCGCGTCCAGCAGTGGACGGTTGCGAGGGGTACGGAAGGACGTGCCGCCGACGGTGACGGTCACCTTCCCGGCCGGGTCGGCGCCGGCAGGCCAGTGCGATTGGACAGTGGGGTCGCTGGGTGCGCCGTTGGCTTCGAACCGGATTCGCTTGCGTGGGTGGCCGAGCGACGTGAGTTGTTCGAGGGCGTGCGGGTAGAGCGCTCGCGGTCCGCACACGTAGACCGTGCGGCCGTCGAGGTCGCCTACGAGGGCCTGGATGGTGGCGGCGGTGAGGAGGCCGGTGTGGCCCCTCCAGTCGGTGCCGGGTTCGGCGATGACGTGGTCGACGGTGACGCCGGGATGCCGGGCGGCGAGCTCGTCCAGTTCGGCGCGGAAGATCACGTCGGTGGCGTGGCGGGAGCCGTAGATCAGGTGGAAGGCGCGGTCGTGACCGTGGTCGACGATGTCGCGGATCATGCTCATGGCCGGGGCGACGCCGGAGCCGCCGGCCAGGAACACCACGTCGTCGCCGTGAAACAGCGGGTTGTGGTGGAAGGTGCCCATCGGGCCGGTGGTGGTGAGAACCTGGCCGACCCGCAGTGTGTCCAGGAGCAGATTGCTGACGCGCCCGCCGGAGACGCGGCGGACGGTGAGGTCGTAGTGGTCGAGCAGGGCAGGGGAGGAGGAGATGGCGTAGGGGCGGCTGGTGCCGTCGGCGAAGACGTTGACGTATTGACCGGCGAGGAACGGTGGCAGCGCCACTCGGTCCAAGCCCTCGAGCCGAAAGGTTCTGGTGGACGCCGTCTCATCGACGATCTCCGCGACGACGAGCTTCAGCCGCTTGGGGTGGAAGGTCTCGACTGTGGCGCGGGTTTCGGCGTGGTGGTCGCGTGCGTCGGGGACGCGTGCCTCGATTTCGGCGAGGATCTGCGCCGCGCCGCCGAATTGATCCGCGAAGGGATGCTTCATGGTCTGCTCCGTTCAGGCGGCTCTGCCGCGCAACAAGCGGCGGGCGACGCGCGCGCCTGCTTCGAGGGTGGGTTGGAATCCGCCGATCCCGGCCCAGGAACCGGCCACATGCAGTCCGGGAACATGGGTTTCGCGTTCGCTGTTGCGGAACAGCCAGCTCTCGGTCGCGTCTTGGTCGTAGCCGTAGATGGCCCCGCCGGGATGGCCGAGGTAGCGCATCATCGTCAACGGCGTGGCCACGTCCACTTCTTCGATGGCGTCGCGGATGCCGGGAGTGATGGTCTCGCACAGGTCGAGCAGTGTCTCGGCGTAGGCGAACTTGGCGTGCGCGTACTGCGCGGGAGTCGTGTCGCGCCAGATGTCGGCGTACTGCAGCGTCATCAGGCTGACATGGGTGGCGCCGGCGGGCGCGAAACCGATGGGCGCGACGTCGTAGGAACTCACGCAGATGCCGCGCGCGGGCTCGAACGAGCGCCAGGCGTCGTAGGTGCGGTCGTCATCGGTGTCGACGTTCACGAAGGTGGTGCTGGTGGTGAACCCGAGTTCGGCGGGTGTGGCGTCCAATCCCATGTGGAGCACGAACCCGGAGACGCCGATCCGCCTGGTGGCCAGGTCACCGCGAATCGCGGCAGGCACGTCGAGTCCCTCGAGCATCCCGTAGGTGACGGGCAAGGAAGCATTGGACACCACGTCGGGTGCGGAAACCTCCGAGCCGTCCTCGAGCCGCACGCCCAGTACCCGGCCGTTCGCGGTGAGAACGGCCTCGACGCCGGTGTTGAACCGCACCTCGCCGCCCGCGCGGCGGAACGCGCCGAGAATGGCGGTCGACATCGCCTGTGACCCGCCGCGCACATGCCACGGCTTGAATTCGAAGTAGGCGAACAACGTCAGCGCCAGATCCTGGAACCGCAGCTTGGACGGCGGCTGCCCGAGATAGGTCCAGTACATGCCGAGCGCGACTTTGACGCGGTCGTCGTCGAAGTACTCGTCGAGCACGTCCTTCACGGGTCGCAGACCGTGGGTGAACAGCACGGGATCGATCTGCGCCACCGGCATGCCACGCATGGCGGCGATCTGCCAGAACGTCACCTGCTTGACCAGTTCGAAGAATCTCGCCGTCCGGTCGCGGTTGCCGGGGAACGCGCTGTCGACAGCGTCGATCGCGGCGTCCCAATCGGCGGGGAGGGTGAGGTCGAGCAGTCCGGGAACCACCGCGCGGTAGAGGTCGTGCTCCTGGACGAAGTCCAGCTCGCCCGCGATGCCGAGCTGCTGGAAAAGTCCCTCTCGCAACGAGATCGGCTGGCCTTCGACACCGACTCCGGAGAGCTGGTGCAAGGCGACCTCGAACTCGAACCGGCCGCGGCGGAAGGAGGTCGCACAGCCGCCGGGGACGTTGTGCCGCTCCAGCAGCAGCGTCCGCGCGCCGGCACGCTGCAGGGTGGCCGCGGCCGTCAGCCCGGCATTGCCCGCGCCGATGACTATGGCGTCGTAGTCGCTCACGCTCCGGTCGCCTCACGCTCGAGCTGTGCGGCGGCTTCGGCGGTGATGCGTTCGAACTGCTCGCCCATCCGGGTGGCCAGCGTCTGCGCGGCCGACAGCGGGCGCACCATCACCATGAAGTCATCGATCTTGCCGTGCTCATCGAAGTGCAGGAAATCGCATCCGGTCAACTGCTTGCCGTCGACGGTGGCCTCGAAGACGAAAGCGTGGTCGCGGCCGCCCGCGTCCGCGATCTCGCGCACGTATCGGAAGTCTTCGAAGACCCGGATCACCGCACGCAGGATGGCCGCGGTGATCGCCTTGCCCGGGTACGGCTTGAACGCCACTGGGCTGGTGAACACCACATCGTCGGCGAGCAGCGCCTCGATGGCCGCTTCGTCACGCGCTTCGACGGCTTCGCGAAAGGGATGCATGTCGCACCTTTCATAGTCAATTATATGAGTATGTGTCTCGGACATTAGCGCCGGTTCATCGGTGATGTCTAGGGCGGTAAGGACAACAAGTTGAATATTCGTGTCCTGTGTTAACCTGGGGCGATGGCGCTACGCAACGCGGTACTGGCCGCGCTCCTGGAGGGCGAGGCGTCCGGGTACGACCTGGCCAAGAGCTTCGACGCTTCGGTCGCGAACTTCTGGATGGCCACGCCGCAGCAGCTGTACAAGGAGCTCGACCGGATGGCCGCCGACGGACTCATCGACACCAGGGTCGTGCAGCAGGAGCGCCGCCCCAACAAGCGCCTGCACGCCATCACCGCCGCGGGCCGGGCGGCGCTGCGCGAGTTCATCGCCGAGCCCGCCAAGCCCACCGCCATCCGCGACGAGATGATGGTCAAGGTGCAGGGGATGGACGTCGAGGACGCGCCCGCCGTCCGCGCCGCCGTCGCGGAGCGAATGGACTGGTCGAAGGCGAAACTGGCCCGCTACGAACGCTTGCGCTCGCGGTTGCTGGACGGTCGCAGTGAACCGGCCTACCTGGCCGAGACCGAACGTATCGGCCCGTACCTCACCCTGCTGCGCGGAATCTCGTTCGAGCAGGAGAACATTCGCTGGAGCGCGTTCGCCCTCTCCGTCATCGACCGGCGCATGGCGGCGCATGCCGAGCAGCGCCGCCCCGGTGCCGACTCGCGCTCGTCGGGAGCCGCCGAGTCGGACCCGATCGCCGCTTCCTGAAGCGCCGCCATCGGGCTCGGGTGGCCTCCTCGCCGGCCTGTACCTGTAGGAAGGCTGCCCGCAGGGCGGCGAGTTCTCGCTCGGACTCATCGGCAGTTCCGGAGTTGTCCATCGCCGGGAGGGCGATGGGGCTGCCGTCGGCTGAGACGGACGGCGCGATTCACAGGACCGCAGCTATGCGTATACGTATACTGCAATTATGTTGGATCCCTTGAGCCTCGCCGTCGGCGCCGGTCTCGTCGGTGCCGGTTGGGTGTGCGGCCGGTTCGGGCATCGGCGGCGATCCCGGTCGGGGGAGAAACTGCCCGCTCGCTGCGGTTGCGGCCACGATCTGTCGCTGCACGACCGCGCGACGAGTAAGTGCCACGCCGAGATCTCCAGGAAGGGCACGCACGGCTTGCGAGAGTGGGTCGGCTGCAACTGCCGCCGATACACCGGCCCGACCCCGCTGGAAGAAGTCTTCAGCTCGCCCCTGCTCCCGCCGGAATCCTGAACCGGGAACCGACGCCCCGGTTGCCATCGGGCGAGCGGCGGTCAGCCATACCGATCAGGAATCGAGAAGCGTCGGCTACAGCGCGGCACTTAGCGTTACCGGCATGAACATCACCACTGATCAGCCCACCATCGAGTCCGTCACCCTCGAGGTGTCCGATCCGGAGGCCGCCGAGACCTTCTACGCCGCCGCGTTCGGGCTCGGCGGCAAGGTGCGCGTGCGCGCCTCGGAAGCGCCGACGAACGGGTTCCGCGGCTACATCCTGTCGCTCGTGGTGTCGCAGCCGAGCGCCGTCGACAGCCTCGTAGGCACCGCAGTCGGTGCGGGCGCGACGACGCTGAAGCCGGCCAAGAAGAGCTTCTGGGGTTACGGCGGCGTCGTCCAGGCGCCGGACGGAGCGATCTGGAAGATCGCGACGTCATCGAAGAAGGACACCGGGCCGGCCACCCGGGAGGTCGACGATCTCGTGGTGCTCCTCGGCGTCGACAACGTCAAGGCGACCAAGCAGTTCTACCTCGACCGTGGCCTGACGGTGGCGAAGAGTTTCGGCAGCAAGTACGTCGAGTTCGACGCCCCGCCGTCGTCGGTCAAGCTGGCGCTCTACGGCCGCCGCGCCGCCGCCAAGGATGCCGGCGTGTCACCGGAAGGCAGTGGGTCGCATCGCATCGTCATCGGCGGCGATATCGGGTCTTTCGCCGACCCGGACGGGTTCGCATGGGAGGTCGCCGAGTCGACATCCGGCCGGTCCGACGCCTGACCGAGCGCTCGGGACGTGCCTCGGCCCGTGCCACGCGCGATCCCGGCAGTTCTGCGGTGTTCACTGCGCGATCGACAGTCCGCCGAGCGGAAAGGCCTGCGCCGGGACGTCGCCATGCGGCGTGGTGTGACTGACGTCACAAGCGAAAACGCGCGATTTTTCGGGTGGCGGTGTCGAGAACTACGCGCCGGCTCCGTCCCTGGTGCACGATCGGCCTGACCGGCCGTGCGACCGAAAAGGAGTTCATCGTGAAATATCTGCTGCTGAAGCACTATCGTGGTGGCCCGGCCCCGACCGTGGCCCATCCTCCGATGGATCAGTGGGCTCCGGAGGAGGTGGACGCGCACATCCAGTACATGAACGACTTCGCCGACCGCCTGAAAGACAGCGGCGAGTTCGTGGACGCGCAGGCTCTGGCCCCGGAGGGCGCCTTCGTGCGATCCGACGGCTCGGGACGTCCACCGGTGACCGATGGCCCCTTCGCCGAGACGAAGGACCTCATCGCGGGCTGGATGATCATCGACGTGGACTCCTGGGATCGAGCGGTCGAGCTGGCCGGGGAGCTGTCCGCGGCTCCCGGGGCCGGCGGCGCGCCGATTCACGAATGGCTGGAGGTGCGGCCGTTCCTCACCGGGGCGCACACGGTGACCGAGTGAACGAACCGCTGGCGCGGGAACTCGTGCCTGCGGTGATCGGCGTCCTCGTTCGTCGCGGAGCTGACTTCGCCTCGGCCGAGGATGCCGTGCAGGAGGCCGTGATCAGGGCGCTGGAACTCTGGCCGCGGGAGCGGCCGGACAATCCGAAAGCGTGGCTGATCTCGGTGGCGTGGCGCAAATTCCTCGACGCCGCCCGGGCCGAGACGGCCCGGCGCGAACGTGAACTCGCCGTGGAGGCCGAACCTCCCGGCGGTCCGGTGCCCGCTACGGACGACACGCTTCGTCTGTACTTCCTGTGCGCGCATCCCACCTTGCCGCCGAGTTCGGCGGTCGCGCTGACCCTGCGCGCGGTCGGCGGCTTGACGACCAGACAGATCGCGGCGGCATACCTGGTTCCGGAAGCGACGATGGCGCAGCGGATCAGCCGGGCCAAACGGCGCATCGCCGGAGTCCGGCTCGAGGAGCCCGGCGACCCGGCGACCGTATTGCGAGTGCTCTACCTGGTCTTCAACGAGGGCTACAGCGGGGAGGTCGACCTGGCGGCCGAGGCGATCCGGCTAGCCCGCCAACTCGCCGCTCTCTCCGACGAGCCCGAGGCGGCCGGATTGCTCGCGCTCATGCTGCTGCACCATGCGCGCCGGGCTTCGCGCACCGGGCCCGGTGGTCGCCTGGTGCCGCTGGCCGAACAGGACCGCTCGCTCTGGGACGTCGAGCTGATCGCCGAAGGAGTGACCATCCTGCAGACCGCGCTGGCCCGCGACCGGCTCGGCGAGTATCAAGCACAGGCCGCGATCGCCGCGCTGCACGCCGACGCTCGCTGCACGTCGGAGACGGACTGGGTCCAGATCGTGGAGTGGTACGACGAACTGCTGTTGCTCACCGGCAGCCCGATCGTGCGTCTGAATCGTGCCGTGGCGCTCGGCGAAGCCGACGGACCACAGGCAGGCCTCGCCGCGCTCGCCGACCTCGACCCCGCCCTGCCCCGCTACACCGCCGTCGCGGCCTATCTGCACGAGCGCGCGGGCGAGCTCGGCCACGCCGCCGACCTGTACGCCGCGGCCGCCCGCGCGGCCACCAGCGTGGCCGAACGAGACCACCTCACCCGCGAGGCAGCGCGCGTACGGCACCGCGCGCGGAGTCGGTCGACGGCACTCCGGTCATGCGGCGATGTCGAACAAGGTCAGCTCCCCGGCGAGCGAAGCTCGTAGCTCGGCGCGTTCACGGATCGCGCAGGTCGGTCCGATGCCTTGGGCGACCGATTCCGGTGACAGGAGCCAGCCGCGGCAACGGCGGCAGTGCGCGACAAGTCGTACGGTGGGCTGGTCGTCGGTGTGGTCCATATCTTCTCCTCCGCTCCCGTCCGCATCATCGCACCGGGCACCGACACCCACCGGCGTTCCCGCACCCGATGCTGTCCAATGGATCGACGGCGACTCGGTCGATGGTCAAACCGTGCGCTGCTCAGAGCGGATAGTGGGGGGCGGTGCGGCTTGTCGCGGGAGGTTCGCTGCCCGGCACGTCCAGTGAGATCGAAAAAGCACTGGAGGCATTGTGTTTCACCGCTGACGCAACGACCCGAGCCACACCGGTCGATGTAACGACTATCCCCGTATCGGCTGCGCCTGAGCACCGCCAGGTGCCTCGAAATCTCTCGCTCGCCGAAATGGCGAAATCGAGAGAAGCCGGATTGCCGGGGTGGCGCGTATATAGCTGTGCGGTACTTCTGCTCTCACCACCTGAAGCGCAGGTATACCCGACGGATACCGTATCCGTGTAGTCGAGAACTCGGCGCGACTGAATGCGTTCCAGCGGTGGGGACGAATAGCTGTCGAACAGTGGCCAGGTCAGCGGCACGGATCCTGCCGTGTCCGCACACACTGCGAATCTCGAGCGTCCGGGATACCGACATGCGGCGCTGAATCCGAAAACGGACGAAAACAGATCGTCGAATCCATTGCCTCAGTGGGGATGCCGGGGTGTTACTGGATATTGCCGTGCCACGGCAGGAGTCGGCACCCCGGTGGGAGAAACCCTTCACATACCGCGACCCCCTCTTCACTACAGCGACGAGGAGGCAGGATCAATGCCTACTATCACATCCATATCCCCGACCACCGGACCGGTCACCGGTGGTAACAGTGTGAATATCACCGGCAGCGGGTTCACCGGTACTACCGCGGTGTTCTTCGGCATCCTTCCGGCGACTTCGTTCACGGTCGGTTCGGATTCCCAGATCACCGCGGTCGCTCCCGTGGGAATCGGTACGGTACCGGTCATCGTCATCGGGCCGAGCGGTATCAGCAACGCGAGTCCCTACACCTATGTGCTGCCGCCCATCCTGTTCGCGCTCACTCCTGGCACGGGATCACCGGCCGGGGGGACCACGGTCGTCCTCTTCGGCGTGGGACTGTCGGGCGCGACGGCGGTCAATTTCGGTGCCACGCCCGCCACTTCGTTCACCGTGGTGTCGGACAACCAGATCGTGGCCGTCGCTCCTGCGGGAACAGGCACGGTGCAGGTCACCGTCACCACCCCCGCGGGTACGAGTAACGGGCTGCCGTTCACGTACCTGTCGGTCCCCACACTGGTTTCGATCAGTCCGAGTTCCGGCCCGGCGACCGGGGGAACCGTTGTCACGTTGACCGGCACCGGGTTCACCGGCGCTACCGCGGTGCGGTTCGGAGCCACTCCCGCGACGTTCTACTTCGTGTTGTCGGACTCGCTGATCATCGCGGTCGCCCCGCGGGAACGGGTACGGTGCAGGTCACCGTCACCACCCCCGCGGGTACGAGTGCCGGGCTGCCGTTCACGTATCTCTCGGTTCCCACGCTGGTTTCGATCAGTCCGAGTTCGGGTCCGGTGACCGGCGGGACGACCGTCACCCTGACCGGCAGCGGGTTCACCGGCGCTACCGCGGTGCGGTTCGGTCTGGTTCCGGCGACTTCGTTCACGGTCGTGTCGGATACCCAGATCACCGCGGTCGCTCCGGCGGGCTTCGGCATTGTCCCGGTGACCGTCACAACGGCGAGCGGTACCAGCAACGCGGTCACGTACATCTACGTCTGACCGCGCACCACCCCGCGGCATTCGCCGGGGTGGCCTGATCACCGAAGGGGCCGGTCCGGAAGGGCCGGTCCCTTCGGCCCGCGTGTCATCCCTCTGGGTCGAGGTGTGCTCGTTCCTGTGCCGCATCCCTAGCCGGGCGCGCCGCATTCGTGAGGTGTCCAGACCCGGTCTGTCCAGGTCAACGGCGCTGCTGTCGCGGTTCTAGCGTTGGCACGGCTCGGGTGCCGATCCGCGAGGACGGTGCCGGGGCGGTCGAATGCCGTCGGCTCGGAGGAAGCAAGTAATGAAACGTAGTTCCGGCCTCGCCATGGCAGGCGCGACGGCGTCGGATGGCGATGCGGGCAGCGTGCGAAGCGGCAAGGAAGCCGCGCGCCGCCCGTGGGCGCATGTGCTCGCCGTGCTGGCGGCGCTGATCGCCGTGAGCGCGGCGCCACCGAGCGCGAGCGCCGACGCGCCGTCCATCACCGGTTCGTGGGCCGAGGACGACCGGACCGTGCAGTTGCGGGTGCGTTCCGCGGCGATGGGTCAGGACATCATGGTGAAGGTGCTGCGCCCGGCCGATCGTTCGGTGCCACGGCCGACGCTGTATCTGCTGAACGGTGGCGGTGGCGGGCAGGACAGCGCGACCTGGCAGAAGAACACCGGCGTGCTGCGCTTCCTCGCCGACAAGGACGTGAACGTGGTGCAGCCGGTGGGTGGGCGCTGGAGCTACTACACCGACTGGCGCGCGGCTGATCCGAAACTCGGGGTGTACAAGTGGAAGACGTTCCTCACCGAGGAGTTGCCGCCGCTGATCGATGCGGAGTTCGGCACGACCGGAGTGAACGCGATAGCGGGGCTGTCGACTTCCGGAACCTCGGTGTTGCAGCTTCCGATCGCCAAACCTGGTTTGTATCAGGCGGTCGCGGCCTACAGCGGTTGCGCGCAGACCAGCGACCCGATCGGCCGTGAGTTCATCAAACTCGCCGTCGAGAGCTGGGGCGGTGGCGACACCGAGAACATGTACGGCCCGCCCGGCGATCCGATGTGGGCGGCCAACGACCCCTACCTGCACGCCGAACAGCTGCGCGGCATACGACTGTTCCTGTCCACCGGGACCGGCGTTCCGGGGATGTACGACACCTACAACGGTGCGTACGCTCAGCCCGGGCCGCGTGGATTCCTGAATCAGCTGGTGCTGGGCGGTGTCATCGAGGCCGCGGTGAATTGGTGCACCCACAACATGCGTGACCGGTTGAACGAGCTGGGTATCCCGGCCACCTACGATTTCCAGCCCACCGGGACGCATTCGTGGGGCTACTGGCAGGATGCGCTGAAGACTTCGTGGCCGGTGCTGGCGGAAGGATTGGGCTTGCCGCACTGAGTCGGCCGGTCCGCCCGAGCCGCTGACATCCGTCGCGCCGGAGCTACCGGAGTGGGCGGGCAGGACCACCGGTCGCGTCCACGACGCGTCGCGCGATCGTCGCCTGAGGCTGCGGTGCCGAGAGCTTCGGTGAGCGAGTTTCAGTTGGCGGCGAAGCGCGCGGCGTTCGCGGCGGCCCACTCGGCGAAAGTCGTCGCGGGTCGGCCGGTGATGTCTCGGACGCTGGTGACGGGCAAAGCCGCCGGCTCGGGGTCGTAACCGCAGAGCACGTTGTCGACATACCAGGGCGCGGTGTCGCCCATGGTGGGGGTCAGGGCGGTGACGGTGTCCTCGCGGGAGGATCGGTGGAAGGCGATGTCGCGGCCGAGCGCGTCGGCGAGGTGCCGAACGAGATCGGTGCGGGTGAGGATCTCCGGCGTGGATGCTGAACACCATCCTGCCGCGTGATGCCGGCGATGCCCACCCGGTTGCCGAGATCGCCTCGTCGGTAGGAACGCACGGTACGCCCCCTCTGGCGCTCGATGTCGACGATCATTTCCTCGACAGAATGGCTGTGCATATGCAAGACAAAATCTTTGTGGACATCCACGGCGAGTTCTCGAGCAACGATCCGAGAAGATCCAAAGTCTCGCGGAGGTCTGACTCCCCACTCGCGGACCGTGTTCTGATCGACCCCGTCCCGAATTCCGGGACGCGTCACATCGCACAACCAAGGATCACCGTATGAACTCCAGGATCATCCGTCCGCTCGCCGTAACCGCGTTGGCGTTGTCCGCTTGCGCCCTCGGCGTCGGCACCGCTTCCGCGGATGCCGCCACGGCCACGCCCGTCTCCGGCTCGGTGGAAGTGTGCACCGGTATCCCGGTCGGCCACTTCGAGATCAACTTCTGCTTGTAACCGGCCGGCCCGGTAGCGTGCGGCGGTGGCGAACCCGTTCTGAGTGACCGGATTTCGCGTCTCCGATTCGGCGTCGTCACCGCCGCCCAGCATGCCGCGACGAGGTCGAGCTGGAGCGTGCACAGGGCTACGAGGTGGATGGCCGCTGGGCTGACTACCCGATTGTCGCTCTGCCGGTCGTTGTCGAAATCTATAAACGATCCACATATCCGTTGCTCTTTGTCACAAGTGAAGGGCTGAACGGCGAGATCAGTGCCCGAGGTACCGTGGGGCCTGCCCAGTGACTTGTGGGTGTTAGGAGTCGCCATGTCTGCCGCAATCTCTGCCGAGCCCTTTCTGACCTCTTCTGGTCAGCCGGTATCGACGCCGTTGAAGGATGTGCGAACCGTCTCCCGCCGGATGGTCGGCCATTTCGTCGAAAACGTCGTGCCCTGTGCGACTTTGCCCGGCGAAGCCCTGAACGGTGATATCACCACCGTGACACGGGTGTGCTTGGAGTTGACGAACAGCATGCTCGATGGACGAGATCTTCCGGGGCGAACCGAGCGAGTGCAGGATGCTGCCGCCGATTGGGCCAGGGAGGGCATCCCGATCGACACCATCCAGCACGCCATCCATGAAGGCTTCAAACTCGGATTCGATCTTTTGCTGGCCGATGTCGCCACCCATGACTACGCCACAGTCGCCGGGATCGCCCGACGTCTGATGGATGCTCTGGACATGATCACCTCGGCGGTGTCGGTGGCCTACGTTCGTGAATTACGTTCGGCGGTCAGCGAACATCACACCGCCGTCCACACCTTGACCTCGGCACTCCTGGGAGGGCAGAACCCCTCGACGATGGCTCGGGGGTGCGGCATCGAGTTGGCCGACCGCTATCACGTCATGGCGCTGGAGTTGCCACCACACCCCGAGGAACTCGATTCCTCGCTCGACGCGCAAGTGGTCGCCCGGCGGAAGTTGCGGCGGGCGCAAGCGGAACTGGCCGATAGGTGCGGCGGCAAAGTGCTGTCCCTGTTGAGCGTCGACGGCGGTACGCTGCTGCTTCCCGCCACGGAATTCTCCGATCCGGATCTGGACCAGCTGGTCGTGCATCTGTCCGCCGCAGCCCAGGTGCCGGTCAAAGCGGTGGTACTGGCGGCGGCGCCGCGGGAGATCCCCCGCGCGGCCGAGCAAGCCCATGAACTTGTCGACATCGTCCAACGGCTCGGCGGCGAGAGCAAGGTATATCGCCCGCACGAATTGGCATTCGAGTACCAGCTGACCCGGCCCGGCCCTGCTCGCGACTACTTGAGTGCTGTGCTCGATTCCCTCGAAGAGCACCCGGAACTGCTGCAGACACTCGAAATGTATATAGCTACGAACATGCAACGCTCTCGCACGGCTCGCAAACTCTACGTGCACACGAATACGGTGGATTACCGG
>NZ_BAFS01000135.1 GCF_000308415.1 Nocardia asiatica NBRC 100129
GACGAGTTCGCCGATCAGGAAATCGGCGACCGCGCGCGCCGGGCGTGCGAGCACGGTCAGCGCCGCGGCGCGGTCGTCGGCCCGGGCACTCAGGTGGGCGGCGGCGATGCGCACCAGCGCGGCCCAGCCGCGGGTCAGTGCGCAGAGCGTGTCGAGCTCGGCGCCGGTCAGATCGCAGCCGTGCGCGCGGCACAGCGCGTCGACCTGCTCCGGGGAGAGGGCGAGTTCGCTCATGCCCCAGCGGGTCAGCCGGGAATGGAGATCGAGGACGTGCCAGCGGATCGGCGGCGCGAAGCGGGCGCACAGCACCGTGGTGACCGACGGCGGGGCGTGCTGCAGGAAATATTCGACACCGGCCAGCGCGAGCGGGTCGGTGAGCAGATGGGCGTCGTCGAGCACCACGACGGTCGGCGTCGCCCGTGCGGCCAGTGTCGCGATGAGAGTGTCCTGCGCGGTCGGCGGTCGCGCGGATTCACCGGCCGGGACGCCGAAGCGGGCGTGCAGCACGGTCCACAGCGCCGCCGCGTCGTCCAGCTCCGGCGTGACGGTCACCCAGGCGACATCGGATCCGCCCGCCGCGCGCCGGGCGGCCCAGTCCGCGATCAGCACCGACTTTCCGGTTCCGGCCGGTGCGCACACCAGCAGCACGTGCCCATCGCGGTTTCCCGTCACCGCGTCGGCGGCGGCGCACAGGCCCGGCCGGGGGATCGGAGGGAACGGCAACGCCGGTATCTCGGCAACGGATTCCGCCGCGGCGGGGATCCGGCGTAGTGCGGGGACGTGCGAGGTGGTCACCGTGCCTCCCGGGCCGTGTGCTGACAGATCACTACCGCGCCTCGGTAGCGGAACTTACCCGGTGGAAAGGCCCCTCGATCACATCGTGTGTCGTCGTTATGGAAATTTCATCCCGGAGAGGCGAGAAGCCTCGGAGTCACCCGAAACGGGTGAAGTGCCGACCGGGCCGACTGGTGGAGATTCGGAGAGCGTCCAAAATTTCCCGAGAAAGGGGGCGACCGATGACGCACATGACCGAACCGGAGGCACACCCCGTCCGCCGTGGCATCGCGGCGGGCACGTCCATCGCGGCAGCCATCCTGCTGCTGACCGTCGGGGTGCTGTCGATCTTCGAGGGCATCTCCGCCGTCGCCGAGGACGAGCTGTACGTCGTCGGCACCGACTACGTCTACAAGTTCGACACCACCACGTGGGGGTGGATCCACATCGTGCTCGGCATCCTCCTGGTCGTCGCCGCCCTCGGCCTGATGACCGGCGCCACGTGGGCACGCGTGGTGGCGATCGGCCTCGCGGCGCTGTCGATCATCGCGAACTTCATGTGGCTGCCGTACTACCCGGCATGGTCCATCCTGGTGATCGCGCTCAACATCGTCGTCATCTGGGCGGTAGCGACCTGGCGGCCGGAAGCGGTCTGACCGCGCGGACATCCGCGGCCGCCGGTCCGCGAACGGCACACGGCAAGGCACGCCGAACCTGAGCCGACGCGGCCGAGTTCGACTCGGCGCTGCTCGCGGCCATCCGTCGCGCCGAAGGCGTTGCGCCTCTTGCCTATTCCGGTGAGGGGCGCGCGCCTTCCGGTGCGGGCGGCTCGGCTCGATCCGGTCGCGAATTCGAGCAGCGCGGCGCCACCCTGCCACGGCGATCAGCGTTACGCGGGGGCAAACCCTGATCCCGGTCGGCGCGATCGACCGTTGCGATGGGGGTTTCCGCTGTTACCGTAGGCGAGGTTGTGGTATCCACCTACGAGATCGCACTACGAACTCGAAGGGACGCCAATGCCGAGCAAGCCCCCGCTCGTTCTCCTGCACGGTGTCACCATGTCCGAACGGGTGTGGGATGACGTCACGCCTTTGCTCGCCGCGCGGCACGAGGTGATCACCCCGACCGCCGTCGGCCACCGGGGTGGTCCGCCCGCCCTGCGGCGTCCGGCGCGGGTGGAGCATCTGGTGGACGACATCGAGCGGCGGCTGGACGCGCTGGGACTGCGCCGCGTGCACATCGCGGGCAATTCGCTGGGCGGATGGATGGCGATCGAATTGGCCCGCCGCGGGCGCGCCGAGACCGTGTGCGCGCTCTCGCCCGCGGGCTTCTGGGAATCCGGCGCCGGAAGCCAGAAGGCCGCCACCCGCCGCATCGCCCGCGAGGCGGTCACCGGACGGCTGCTGGGGTTCCTCGCACCGTGGGGACTGCGCAGTGCGGTGGCCCGGCGAGTGGCGTTGCGCAACATCGCCGTGCACGGCGATCGTGTCAGCGCGGCGCAAGCCATGACCTTCTTACGGGACCTGCTCGGGTGCACCGTCACCGCCGATCTGCTCGGCACCGACGAGCAGATCGCCGCCCTGGACCCGTTGCCGTGCCCGGTCACGGTGGCCTGGGCGCAGTACGACCGTGTGCTGCCCGAGGAGATCCACGCGGCGATCGCCCGGGCGCGTCTGCCCGAAGCCGTGTTCTCCGTGCTGCCCGGAACCGGTCACGTTCCGATGATCGATGACCCGCGGCTGGTCGCCCGCACGATCCTGGCCACCACCGGCAGCGCCGCCGCCGAGGCGTCCTAGCCGGACTCGGGTGTTCCCGCCCCGCCGGTCACACGTCGAGCAGATGCGGCAACCCGGCGCGGTACCGGTCGGCGTCGATGCGTTTCCACGGGTCGAAGACCGGCAGCGAGACCAGCGGGAAGACCGGAACGCGGGGTGCTGGGTCGTCGGCGGCGTCCAGGATGGCGTTGGCCGCCGCGCGCCCGGATTCGTTGGCGCCCTCCATCGTGGCGAGGTCGATATTGTTGCGCACGTGGTCGCCGCCGAAGAACAGGTTCGCGACGGCGCAGCGGGCTTCGGGGCGGTGGTCGTAGGAGCCGACCGTGTTGACCAGCAGCGGGGTTTCGTTGTGCACCCCACTCGCGGTCCAGGTGACCCCGGGATCGAGATGCCAGGAGCGGATGTCCTCGGGCCGCAGCCAATCGGTCGCGGTGTTCAGCCATTCGGAGAGCTGAGCCCACACTTCTTCGGCGACCTCGGCGGCGGTGCACTGCTTGGCCGGTCGGTGGAAGCGGATGCCGGGGGAGTCCCAGTCGGAGATGTCCACCGACAGGCATTCCCGCACCGTTCCGTCGCCGTAACGGGCGGCGAAATCGCCGACCCACATCGGGGCTTGGCGCAGCGCCGTGAGCGCCCACGGCGATCCGAGCGCGGCGATGTGGCCTTCCGGCAGCTCGGTGGGCCGGGTGAGGTAGTACTGGATGCCGACCATCCAGTCGGTCCGCAACTGCCGCATGCCCGCCAGATGCGGGTCGGCGTCGAGGATGTCGTCAGTGAGCAGCGTGACCGCCTTCTCCACCGGCATGGCGCACAGATACCAGTCCGCGGTCACCGCGGTGGACCGGCCATTGCCGTCGGTCACCGTCACCGAAGCGATCCGGCCCGCGCGCAACTCCAGCCGCGTCGCCCGCTGCCCCGGCACGAATCGCACGCCCCGGGAGCGCAGATACGCCACCCAGGGATCGATCCACGCTTCGTTGGTGGGACGGTTGAGGATGCGGTCGATGCCCGCGGAGTACTGGGGGATCGCTCCGGTCCCCGCCAGCACCAGCGCCTCACCGATGGTGCCGATGGTTCTCGCCGAACTCACCTGGGGCTTGGCCGCGACGGTGATCCTGGTCAGGGCGCTGACCAGGTATTCGCGGTAGGCCGGTGACTTGCCCTCGGCGCGCAGGATCTGCTCCCATGTCACGTATTCCCATTGACCGAAACGCCGTTCGGGACACGAAGTGAACCAGACGGCCATCTGTTTTGCGAAGAACGCAAGCTCGGCCGGCGGCAGTTCCGGAATGAAGCCGAACGCGCCGATGAGGGTGTTCTGCAATCGTTGCGGGGTGAGCTGGTCGATGCCCGTGATTTCGACCGGCGCGAAGATCGGCGGCCTGCCGCGGAAACCGGCGACGGTGCCTTCGACCCGGACGAGATTGCCTGCGACGCCGTCGGGGTTGCCGGGGAAGGGAATCCGGCGCATGGTGTCGGGCAGGTTCTGGTAGCAGCCGGGAAAGAACCGGAAGCCGTGCTCGCCGGGTAGGTCCAAGCGGCCGTCGGTTCCGGTGCCCGGCACGCCCATGCTGCGCGCCTTGCCGCCGAGGAACGCCGGCTCGTACACGGTGACCTCGTATCCGCGCTCGATCAGTTCGTGGGCCGCTGAAAGTCCCGCGACCCCGCCGCCCAGCACCGCGACCGACTTTCCTCCAATGCGCAACCCGGGCGTTCGGCGAGGTTCGGGCGGTGCGGCGTGTGCCGGGGCGGCGGCGACGGCCGCTCCGGCCGCGAGCGCGCCGCGCAACAGGTCGCGGCGGGTGAGGTCGATGGTGGGGCGAGGACGCGGGTCATGCATGTCGATCTCCTGAAGATGCCGCGAGGAAGCCACGCGGCGGCCGGGACGGGATGACGGTGGCGGGATCGGTGCGCGCGAAGGCGCGGGCCTCCCGTCGTTCGGAGATCGTGTCGCGGCATTCGCCCACCAGGTCGGCGAAGACCGGCCAGGGGGCGCGCCACGAATCGCGCAGCGCTCCCGCCGCCAGCGCCGCGGCGCGTGCGGGAGTGAAGACGTCCTCGGGATGTACCGTGCGGGAGAAGACCGCGGTGACCGCGTCGGCCAGCGCCGGGTCTGCGGCAGCCTGCCGATAGAGCTCGATTTCCAGCGGACGCATCGCCGTGCCCCGGGCCAGCCGGTTGGTCCATTGGTAGACGCCCAGACACTCGCTGTCGCGCAACTGTTCCCACGCGGTCAGGGCGGTATCGAGGTGCTCGGTGTCGTCGAGCGCCGGGGCGGCGAGTTCGCCGAGCAATCGCCCGTAGCGCAGTGCGTCTCGGATGCCTTGCGCGGTCACCGGGTCCTTGAAATGCCCGGCGTCGCCGGGCAGCGCCCAGCCCGGCCCGGTGGAGCGCCGGAAGTAGGAGGTCAGCCCGGTGGCCGAACGCACTCGCCCCACCTGGCGGCAATCGCGCAGCCGCCCGCGCAGTCCCGGCAGCCGCTCGATCGCCTCCTGATACCGGCGCTCGGCGCGCCCCGCGCCCGGCGCGCCCGGCCGCGCGGGCGGCTGGACGAGACTCAGCAGCAACCCGTCGTCGCAGGGAAACGCGGTGCCGAGATCGGGACCGTAACGCCATTGCGCCGCCACGTGACGCTGGTCGGCCGCTCCGTCCTGCCAGTACGCGAAGTAGCAGTCCCGTCCGCTCGGTGCGCTCAGCCGGGGTCGCTCGGCGCCGACCAGCCGGGCCACCGTGCTGCGGCGGCCGTCCGCCCCGACCACCAGGCGGGCGCGCAGTTCGCGCACACCACCGCGCTCGGTATAGCGCACGCCGGCGCAGCGATCACCGGACCAGAGCAGCTCGGTGACCCGCACGCCCTCACGGACCCGCGCGCCCGCGTCGACGGCGGTTGCCACGAGCGCGGCGTCCAATCCGGTTCGCCGGACGCACATCGCGTAGTCGATACCGTCCACCGGCGTGAACGACGACCGGACCTGGTAGCCGCCGCCCGCGGCGAAGGCGGTGGTCAGCGCCGGGGCCCCGATCCGCCGGACCCGCTCGAGAGCGCCCGCGCGGCGCAGCTCGGCCAGGCCGGCGGGCCACAGCAGATGCGTGGAAAGGGTGTCGGCGGGAAAGCGCGCCGCGTCCAGGGCGACTACGTCCCGGCCCGCGCGAGCGAAGGCGATCGCCGCCGCCGAGCCCGCGCATCGCGCGCCGACCACCACCACGTCGGTGTGCTCGATTGCCGGGAAGGGAGATCCGCGCATGCCCGAACACCTCGGTCATATAGTCTCGGACACTGTGTCCGATCGATGGTGGACCGTGGCTCCCCGAATGTCAATATCGGTGCCGTGTCGGCAGAATGGAGGCCGTGGCGCGACGCGCCCCACCCGGCACGACCGACCAACGCGGCCGTTTCGGCCGCAGAGAGGAGCCGGATGCCCTCGCTGACCCGAGTTCCCAGAAACGCGCGCAAACCCGTGGACGACCGGCGCGCGGAGTTCGAGCGACGAGTCCTCGCCGCGGTGGAGGAGTTGCTCGCCGACGGCACGCCCTACACCGAGATCGCCGTCCACCGGATCGCCGCCGCGTCCCAATCGGCCAGATCGACGTTCTACCGGTATTTCCCGGACAAGAGTCAGCTCCTGATCCGCATGGCCGAATTGGCCACCGCGGATCTTTTCGAGGCCGCCGAACGCTGGTGGAGCGACGAGCACACCAGTCGCCGGGCCGGCGTCGTGACGGCGGTGCGCACCATGATCGCCGGATTCCGGGAGCACCGGTCCCTGCTGCTGGCGCTGAGCGAGGTGGCGGCCTACGACCGTGACGTCGGCGCGTACTGGCGCGGTCGGGTCGCCTCGTTCGTGCAGGTGGTGCGGTCCCGTCTGGAGAACGACCGCGCCGCGGGCCGGATCAGCCCGGCGATCGACCCGCAGGCCACCGCGATCGTGCTGACCTCGATGGTCGAACGCGCGATCGCGGTGAGCTTCTCCTCCGCCTCGGGGGTCACCGACGACGCGCTGGCCGAGGCGCTGGGCCGGGCGATCTGGCTGACCGTGTACGGCGACGCGCCGCCGCCCTGACGGATCGCTCGGCGGCGCAATCGGTCCCATTGCTACAGTCGCGCGCATGAGACAAACCGGACAGCCTCTGCGGATCGGCATCCTGGGCGCCGCCCGCATCGCGCCGGCCGCTGTGGTGCGTCCGGCCGGGGAGAACCCGGACGTCGTGGTGGCGGCGGTGGCCGCCCGCGAGCCGGAACGCGGGCGCGCGTTCGCGCGCAAGTACGGCATCGCGGAGGTCTTCGACAGTTACGCGGCGCTGGTAGCCGCGCCCGACATCGACGCCGTCTACAACCCGCTGCCGAACGGCCTGCACGGCCGGTGGACGAAAGCGGCGCTGGCCGCGGGAAAACACGTGTTGTGCGAGAAGCCGTTCACCGCCAATGCCGCCGAGGCCGCGGAGATCGCCGCGCTGGCCGCGACGTCGGACCGGGTGGTCATGGAAGCGTTCCACTATCGCTACCACCCGATGACCCGGCGGGCGGAGGAGATCATCGCTTCCGGTGAACTCGGCAAGCTGGTGCGCGTCGACACCGCCATGTGCTTTCCGCTGCCGCGTTTCTCGGATATCCGCTACGACTACGCGCTCGCCGGTGGAGCCCTGATGGACGCGGGCTGCTACGCGGTCCACATGGCCAGAGTTTTCGGCGGCGAGAACCCGGAGGTCGTCGCGGCGACCGCGAAGTTGCGCGGTCCGCGGATCGACCGCGCGATGAGCGCGCAACTGCGTTTCCCGTCCGGTCACACCGGACGGTTGCGCTGCTCGATGTGGTCGTCGGATGTGCTGCGCATCGGCGCGCGAGTGGTGGGCGAACGTGGCGAGATGCGGGTGGTCAACCCGGTGGCGCCGCAGTTGCCGCGCAGGCTGTCGGTGCGATCGGAGCGCGGCAGCCGCACCGAGAAGACTTCGCGCCGCACCACCTACGCCTATCAGTTCGACGCCTTCGTCGCGGCGGTGCGCCACGGTGAGCCGGTCCTCACCTCGCCGCAGGACGCGGTGGCCACGATGAGCGTCATCGATGCGATCTACACGGCCGCGGGCCTGCCGCTACGGCAACCGAGCTGACTCGGCGCCGGCGATCGCCTCGGTGTAGACCGAGACCAAGCGCGCGGTGAACCGCGACTGCAAGGTCCGGTCGGCGTTGCGGGCCAGGACGTTTCGCATGGCGGCGAGCCGGTCCGGATGGTCCGCCAGTTCGCGCAGCGCCTCGGCGAGCGCGGCCGTCGAGGCATCGCGGGCGCGGTATTCCCCACCCGCCGGGACGGTTTCGGTGACGTCGGGGTCGCAGTGCAGCACCGGCAGGCCCGCCGCGACGGCCTCGAGCAGCACCATGCCCTGGGTGTCGCATCCGGCGGACGGGAACAGCAGCACGTCGTGGGCACGCATGGCGGCCAGGCATTGCGCCTGGCTCACCTCGCCGTGCAGCCGGACCCGCTCGCGCAACCCCAGCCGGTCCACGGCCGAGCGCAAGCGAGACTCCAGCGCTCCCGCCCCGTAGATGTCGAGGAGACAGTCTCCGGCGCGGTACACCGCTTCGACGGCCTCGAGCGGCCGTTTCTCGGCGGAGAAACGGCCGCACCACAGCACGCGCAGCGGCCGATCCGGGCCGCTGGATCGCTCCGGGAGGGCGCGCACCAGATCGTCGTCGACTCCGTTGGACACCACGTGCATCGGACGGTCCACACCGTGGGCGGCCAACCGCTGGGCGAAATGCCGGGTCGGCACCACGACGTGATCGGCGGCCCGCGCCTGGGCGACCAGCGGCCGCCAAGCGAGCCGCGCCGTGCGGCTTTCCGGCAGGCGCGGCATGGTGCCGCGCAGACCGACGAACCCGCCGTGCAGCAGGCGCATGGTCAGCGCGGCCAGGTAGGGGAACGGGGCATTGCGTTCGATGAAGGAATCGTCGCGGCTGTGCATCGACTGGACGACGGGAACGCGGTGGCGGCGCGCGGCGCGCAACCCGGCGACGCCCGCGCCATAGGTGGTCTGCGCGTGCACCACGTCGAAACCGCGCTCAGCGAACACGGCATCGATGAGGCGTGCGTTCCTGCGGGTCGGCAGCGCGACGGGATAGCCGTTCACGGCCAGTCCGGGCGTGGTCGCGAGAACGACGATCCCGGGGTCCGGCGGCGTGTGCCGCGGTGGCGGGATGGTGAACACGGTGACGCGGTGGCCGAGCCGTTCCAGCGCCGTCCGCTGCGCGCGCATCGACGTCTGGATCCCCCCGAGGGTGGCCGGGTGGAAATCCGCGAACATCGCGATGCGCAGCGAACGGCCGTCGTCGCCGTGTCCGCTCACGCCGTGCCGGCCGATCGGGACGCGGAAGATCCGCGGCCGTCGAGGAATTCCAGGATGTGCCCGTACACGTCCAGTGCCGCGCCGCGGCCGAGGAAGGTGTCGAGGTGGCCGTAGGACGGGATTTCGACGTAGCGGACGTCCAGCTCGGGGTTGCGGGTGGCGAGCACGTCGTGGCACAGCTTGTTCGAGTCCAGCCACACCTCGTTGCGGCTGCCCGACAGCAGCAGCACCGGGCAATCGATCCGGTCGGCGTGGTCCAAGGCGTTCTCCGGCAGCACGCGATAGCGGTCGTCGTTGTCGTTCCATCGCTGGACGGCGTGCGCCAGCTCCATGCGCCGCAGCTGGGGCAGCACGTGCACCGGGATCGGGCCGAACAGCTCCGCCAGGCGGTCGTGGGTGCGCGGATCGAGATGGTCGTGCACGAACAGCGCGGCGCCCATGCCCCAGCTGCCGTGGACCATCCGGCAGGTGGGGTCGGTGCATTCCCCTTTCCGGGTGAGCAACGCGTACAGCAGCGTCTTGCGTGACCACAGCCCGACTTTGCGGAAGTCGGATTCGAGGTGGTGCACCCGGGAGCCGAGCAGCTCGCCGCCCACCAGCACCCGCATCC
>NZ_BAFS01000134.1 GCF_000308415.1 Nocardia asiatica NBRC 100129
GGAACGTGTTCTCGGTTTGGGAGTGTGGGCGATGACAGCTGCGGTGGAGCCGCTGGTGTTCGATCCGTACGACTACGCGTTTCACGAGGACCCGTATCCGACGTATCGGCGGCTGCGCGAGGAGGCGCCGCTCTACCACAACCCGGATCTGGGGTTCTGGGCGTTGTCCCGGCATGCGGATGTCACCGGAGCGTTCCGCGACAGCGTGGGACTGTCGAGCGCGAATGGAGTGTCGCTGGATCCGGCGGCGTGGGGACCACACGCGCACCGTGTGATGTCGTTTCTGGCGATGGACGACCCGCGGCACATGCGGATGCGGCGGTTGGTGTTCAAGGGGTTCACCCCGAAGCGTGTCGCGGAGATGGAAGACCGCATCCGGGAGTTGACGTTGTCGTATCTCGGCCCGGTGCTGGGGGGAGAGGTTTTCGATTGGATCGATGAGGTGGCGGGCAAGCTGCCGATGGACGTCATCTCCGAGTTGATGGGTGTTCCGGAGGCGGACCGGGTGGAGATCCGCCGATTGGCCGATCTGGTGGTGCACCGCGAGGACGGCGTGCTGGATGTTCCGGTGGCGGCGGCGGAAGCGTCTATGAAGCTGCTGGTCTATTACGCGGAGATGGTGGCCGAACGTCGGCGGGTGCGGCGGGAGGATCTGACCTCGGCGTTGCTGGATGCCGAGATCGGCGGCGACCGGCTGTCCGACGAAGAGATCATCGGTTTTCTGTTCTTGATGGTGGTGGCGGGGAACGAGACCACCACCAAGTTGCTGGGCAACGCCCTGTATTGGGGTGCGCGCAATCCGGGGGAGTACGCGAAAGTCGTCGCGGAGCCGGAGCTGGTTCCCGATTGGGTGGAAGAGACGCTGCGCTACGACACCTCCAGTCAGATGATCGCGCGGACCGCGACAGAAGACCTCGGCTATCACGGGGGCGTGATTCCGGCGGGTGCGAAGGTGCTGCTGCTGATCGGTTCGGCCAACCGTGATCCCGCCGTGTTCGACGACGGCGACAGTTTCCGGATCGATCGTGCCGACAAGTCCGGTCTGGCCAGTTTCGGTGCGGGAGTGCACTTCTGTCTGGGGGCACATCTGGCCCGGCTGGAGGCCACTGTCGCGTTGCAGGAGTTCAGCTCCCGAGTGCGGTCCTACGACGTCCTGGAATCCGGGATC
>NZ_BAFS01000133.1 GCF_000308415.1 Nocardia asiatica NBRC 100129
CGTCGGCTTCGGCCGGTGAGCCGAGCATGCGGTAGGCGACCGCGTGCAAGTGGCCGCGGTGGGACTCGAATTCCCGCGCCAACCCGTCGTCGGTGTGCATCGGTCACCTTTCCGCTTCGTGGTCCGTCATCCAGATGACGGAATGGACAGCGCCGAGGTGACCGAGGTGTGGACCGGGCGCGACATCTGGCAGAAGGGTATTCGTATGGACATCGCCTACGTCGTCGCCACGGTGCTGGCGGCCGCAGCCGCTTTGCTCGCGGCGGGCATCGATGTGGTCCGCGCCGAGTGGGTGCGGACGAACATGCGAGCCTACGGAGTGCCGGAGTCGTGGCTGACGCCGCTGGCGGTCGTCAAGGCGGTCGGCGGGGCCGGGCTGCTGGTCGGCCTCGCGGTTCCGCCGATCGGAGTGGCCGCGGCGGCCGGACTGGTCGGGTACTTCGTCGGCGCGGTGCTGACCGTGCTGCGGGCGCGGCAGTACGGGCATGTCGGTTACCCGCTGCCGTACCTGGTGCTGGCAGCTGCCTCGCTGGGACTTTTCGTCGCGTCCTGACCCGGGCGGGCCGACTCCTGACGCCGCGCGGCCTGCTATCCCGCGAGGATGAACTTGGCCGCCTGCTCGCCGATGAACACCGCGGGCGCGTGCGTGTGGCCGCGGATGATCAGCGGCATCACCGATGTGTCGGCCACTCGGAGTCCTTGCACGCCACGCACTTCCAGCCGGGGCGTGACCACGCTGGTGGCGTCGGTGCCCATGCGGCAGGTGCCGACCGGATGGTAGAGCGTGTGCGCGTAGGAGTTGAGCGTCAGCTCGAGCACGGCTTCCGGTTCCGCGGGCGCCTGCGGCGGGTAGATCAGCGGGCCGAGCACCGCCCGCATCGAGGGCTTGGCGGCGATGGCCGCGCACACGCGCAACCCGGCCATGATGGCGGCGCGGTCGGCGCCCGCGCTGTCGGACAGGTAGCGCGGATCGATGACGGGTTTGGCGGACGGGTCCGGGCCGGACAGGGCGATCCGGCCTCGGCTCTGTGGGCGCAGCAGCACCGTCGCCAAGATCACGCCGTGCTCGGTCGGGTCCTGCAAACCCTCGTAGTAGAACGGCGCGGGCGCGAAGATCAGCTCCAGGTCGGGGTATTCCAGGTCCGGCTTGCTGCGCACGAACCCGTAGGCCTCGCCGACGTTCGAGGTGAGCATGCCGCGATGGCGGAGCAGGTAGGCCAGCAGCTGACGCGGCTTCTCGGCGCCGAACAGCGAGTCGCCCGCGACGCCGTAGCCCAGGCCCGCCACCAGGTGGTCCTGCAGATTCGCGCCGACTTCCGGGGCGTGGTGGCGCACCTGGATGCCGTGGCGAGCCAGTTCGTCCCGGTCGCCGATGCCCGAGAGCATCAGCAGTTGCGGGCTGTTGATCGCGCCGCCGCACAGGATGACCTCGCGCCGCGCGGTCACCGTGTGCGTACCGCCGCCCTGGCGGTATTCCACGCCGACGGCGCGCGTGCCGTCGAACAGCACCCGGGTGGCCAGCGCCTCGCTGCGCACCGTGAGGTTCGGCCGGCGCAGGGCGGGCCGCAGGTAGGCGTCGGCGGTGCTCCAGCGGCGACCGGCGCGCTGGGTCACCATGGTCTCGCTGAACCCGTCGGGCTGCGGCCGGTTCGGCGGCTCCACCTGGTAGCCGGCCTCCTCCACCGCGGCCAGGTAGGCGGCGGTGAGGCCGCGGGCGCTGCGCTGGCGGGAGATGTGCAGCGGACCCTCGGTGCCTTCGTCGGGGTACTGGGCGTTCTCCACGCGTTCGATGCGGCGGAACTGCTCGACGGCCGCGGCGAAGCCCCACTCGTCTCCGGCAAGTAGCGCCCACTCGTCGTAGTCGGCCCGGAATCCCCGCACCCACATCATGGCGTTCATCGAGGACGAGCCGCCGAACATCCGCCCGCGCGGCCAGTAGATCTCGCGGTTCTTCAGTTCCGGCTGCGGCTGCGTGAGATAGTCCCAGTCCACCTCGGAGCGAAAGAGTTTCGCGAACCCGGCGGGTATGTGGGCGAACTTGTTCTTGTCCGGCGGGCCCGCTTCCAGCAGCGCCACCGTGGTGCCCGGATCAGCGCTGAGCCGATCGGCCACCACCGCGCCCGCCGATCCCGAGCCGACGACGACGTAGTCCGCGGAAAGCTCACCTGATTGCACTTTTCCCACTCCGATCTGCACCGACTACGGCAAAGATACGAGCAAGCGCGCGCCGCGTGGCCCGGTTTCGGGCAACCCGGCCGCAAGTCTTTCCCGAGGAGAGGAGTCCGTCGGTGCGATCGGCAGCGGTCCTGATCACCGGGGGTAGCCGCGGCATCGGCGCGGCCACGGCGCGTCGCCTGGCCCGCGACGGACATCGGGTCTGCCTGACCTACCGGACGAACGCCGCGGCGGCCGACGCCGTGGTCGCCGAGATCGCCGCGGCGGGCGGCGTGGCCGGTGCGGTGCGCGCCGACCTGGCGGACCCCGCGGCGGTCGAGGCGCTGTTCGCCGTCGTGGACGCCGAATTCGGTACGCTCACCGGCCTGGTCAACAACGCGGGTGCACTCGAGGCGCAGTGCCGGGTCGATGAACTCGACGCCGAACGGCTGCATCGCACGATGGCGGTGAACGTGATCGCCCCGATACTGTGCGCGAAGCAGGCTGTCCTGCGCATGTCCACGGCGCACGGCGGTGCGGGCGGTGCGATCGTGAACGTCTCCTCGGTGGCGGCGCGGCTCGGCGCGCCCGGCGAGTACGTCGACTACGCGGCCGCCAAAGGCGCTCTCGACACCTTCACACGCGGGCTGGCGCTCGAAGTGGCGGCCGAGGGCATCCGGGTCAACGCGGTCCGTCCCGGCTACATCCACACCGAGATCCACGCCGACGGCGGTGAACCGGGCCGGGTCGCCCGCCTGGCGCCCACCTTGCCGATGCGCAGAGGCGGCGACCCCGAGGAGGTCGCCGCCGCCATCGCCTGGTTGCTCTCCGCCGAGGCGTCCTACGTGACCGGGTCGTTCACGGATCTGGGCGGCGGCCGGTAGCGCGCTACCTCAGGATCAGCAGCGCGGAAATCTCGATGCGGTCGGCGATCTCGGAGTACGACCCGTAGCCCATGCCCGCGCGCACCAGAGCGCCCGCGTACAGCAATTCCAGCGATTCGACCACGTCCGGGTCCGGATCCGGGCCGAGAGCGCCGATGATGCGCTTGCGGATCTCGGCCCCGATCCGCCCGCGCAGGTGCTCCACGTCGGGATCGCGGCCGAGCAGGGCGCTGGTGACCGCGCCGGAGAGTTCCTGTTCGTCGGCCACCAGCATCGCGATATTGCGCAACTCGGCGACGACCCGGACGGTCGGGTCCGGGTCGTCGCTGACCGGCGACGGCGACGCGACCAGCCGCCGCCAGAAGATCTCGGCGACCAGGTGCTCCTTGGAGGAGAAGTAGGTGTACGCCGTGGCCGTCCCGACCCCGGCCGCCGCGGCGACCATCCGGATGGTCATGCCCGCGAAACCTTCCCGCGCGAGCACTTCCACCGCCGAGCGGGTCAGCTTGTCGACCGTGTCGGCCTGTTTGCCGGAGAGCCTGCGGCGGGTCGCCTCGAGAATGACGGAATCGGGTTCGGACATGTGTCTGGATCCTACTAGGCGGAATCGGGCGGTTCAGTTCTTGGCCGCCGCGATGCCCGCCCTGCGCCCGTAGAAGCTGCCGTCGCCCAGGGACGCGCCGCTGACGTAGCCGCCCGCGCACAGACCGGAGGTGCACCGCCCGGCCGCGAACAGTCCCGGGATCGGCTCGCCGGAGACGTGCAGCACCCGGGAGTCGAGATCGGTGCGCAATCCGCCGAGGGTGAAACCGGCGGTGAAACCGCGCATGTCGAACGCGGCCACCGGTCCGCGCAACGGCCGCACCCATTCCGGCTTCTTGCCCAGCAACGGGTCCGCACCGTCGGCGGCGTGCAGGTTGTAGCACTCCACGGTGGCCTGCAACGCTTGGCCGGGCAGGCCCATCTCGGCTTCGAGCTCGGCGATCGTCTCCGCCACCCAGGTCGGGGGCTGGCGGAAGAACGGGGTCGAGGTCTCGGTCGTCAACGCCTCTTCGTAGGCCGCCTCGTCGATCACCAGGTAGGCCTGGTTGTCCTGCTGGATCAGCGTCGCCTGCCCGATCCGTCCGGGATAGGTGTCCTCCGGGATGTAGCGCTGGCCGCGCCCGTTGACCAGGATGCCGCGCGCCAGCAGCTGCGGGTCGCCGAAGAACGCCACCTCGGTCGCGTCCATGTGGGCCAGTTCCGCGCCGAGCGCCTGCGCCAGCCGGATGCCGATGCCGTCGTGCTCCTCGATCGCCGCGGCGGGCCTGCCGATCAGCCGCGGCGCGTATCCCTCGATCATCTCCTTGTGATAGGCGAAGCTGCCGGTGGCCAGCACGACGCCGCGTTCGGCGCGGATGGCGACCGGTTTGCCGTAGCGGCGGGCCAGCACACCGACGACGCGATCGTCGTCGTCCACGATCAGCCGCGCGATCCGGATGTCGTATTCGGCGCGGACGCCCAGCGCTTGCGCGGTGTCGGCCAGCGGTTTCATCAACATGTAGCCGCCGCCCTTCTCGCCGGTGCGCTTGTCGGCCATCTGCGGAACGTGGCCGCGCGGAGCCGGTGTCGCGATCGCGTTGAAGGGCGCGGCGTTCTCGCCGCCGGAATACATCAGTCCTTCGTCGTGCGGCGGTTCCCACCCCGGCTCGCCCCAGAACGCCTCGCGGAACGGCACACCGCAGGCCGTCAGCCAGGTGAAGTGCTCGACGCTGCCGCGGCAGTAGTCGGCGATCTTTGCCTTGTCCACGCCGGGGCCGAGCGCCGCGAGCAGGAAGGTCTCCATGTTCTCCGGCGTGTCCTCGAAACCGAGGGCCTGCTGCAGTGGTGTGCCGCCGCCCAGGTAGATGAATCCGCCCGCCAGGGCGGCGGCTCCACCCCAGCCGCCGGTGCGCTCAAGGACCAGTACGTCCGCGCCAGCGCGGGCGGCCTCGATGGCGGCGCAGACCCCGGCGATGCCGTATCCGGCGACGACGACATCGGCGCGGTGGTCCCAAGCCGTGACCTGGCTCGCGGGCAGGGGGCGAATGGTGGTGGCGTCGGACATGGTCAACGAATCCTCACTGCTCGGCGGGCGCGGACTGCGCGCGGGCGGCCTTCTTCTGCTGCGCCACAATCGTGCCCACCAGGATGTCGAGTTTGGTGCCGTTCGGCCAACCCACGTAGTGGCACAGGAACACCGCGATCTCGTGCAGTTGCTCTTCGGTGAGTTCGCCGTTGCGCAACGCGGCCCCGATCTGGATGCCCGCGGTGTCGATCGCGCCTTGGGCGGCCAGCGCGCCCAGCAGCAGCAGCCTGCGGTCGCGGATGGTCAGGCCGGGCCGCGACCAGATGTCGGCGAAGAGGTGGTCGGCGGTGACGGCGAAGTGGGCGCCGGGGTATTCCTGGAACTCCGTGCCGTAGACCTCGGCCATCTTGGCCAGACCGCGCTGCCGCGCGGTGTCGCCGGAACCGTTGTCGCTCATGAGGTGTGCCTTTCCGATGCGGAGGTGCCCGTCCCGACGCCGAGTCCGGGGCCGAGCCGGTCGAGGGCCAATTCGGCCAGCGGCAGCGCGGTGCCGAGCCGTTCACCCAGGTCGAGGGCGAGACCGAGATCTTTCTCCCCCAGGTCGCGCACGTGCCGCAGGATCGGCAGCCAGAAGTCGCCCTCCTCGATCGGCGCGGTGTCCGCGCGCAGCATGATGGCGCCGGGACCGCCGGTGACCGCGTCGGAGTGCCGCACCACCTTGCCGAGCGCGGTGAGATCCAGGCCCGCCGCCTCGGCCAGGCGCTGCGCCTCGGTGGCGGCGGTGAAGGAGACGAAGTGCAACAGGTTGCGCGCCAATTTCATTCGCGTGCCCGCGCCGATCGGCCCGGCGTGCACGATCAGATCGGCGAAGCAGCCGAACGGTTCGCGCACCCGCTCGAATGCCGCCTCGCTGCCGCCGACCATGACCGCCAGCGCGCCGCGTGCCGCACCGGGTGCGCCGCCGCTGATCGGCGCGTCGACCAGTTCGACGCCGCGTGCGCCGCAGACGGCCCCGAGTTCTTCGGCGGTGCGATCGCTGATCGTGGAGTGCACGGCCACCACGGTGCCCGGCGCGGCGGTCCGCAACACCCCCTCCGGGCCGGTGATCACGGCGCGGACCTGCTCGTCGTTCACCACGGTGATCGAGATGACCGCGGCCTGCCTGGCCAGCTCGGCGGCCGAGGCGACCGCGTCGGCCCCGGCCGCCAGGAACGGCTCGACCGCTTCGGGCCGCATGTCGCACACCGCCAGCCCGCCCGGCCAGTCCAGCAGGCGCTTGGCCATCGGCGCGCCCATGTTGCCGAGGCCGAGGAATCCGAGGCGGGCGCTCATGACCGCACGATCTGTCCGCCGTCGACGTTGAAGATCTGGCCGGTGACCCAGCTCGCCTCGTCCGACAGCAGGTAGAGGCAGGCGCCGACCAGATCCTGCGGAGTGCCCATCCGCTTGAGCGGCAGGCGTTTGACGATGTCGTCGACGATCACGTCGGGGGTGACGGCTTTGGTGGCTTCGGTGTCGATCGGACCCGGCGCGATGGCGTTGACGCGGATGTTCGACCCGCCGAGTTCGAAGGCCAGTTGCTGAGTGAGCCCGTTGACGCCGACCTTCGCCAGACCGTAGAAACTGGAGTACAGCCACGCGGCCGTGGACGACTGGTTGACGATGGATCCGCTGCCGCGCTTGGACATGTGCGGCCAGACGGCGCGGGTCATGGTGAGCGCACCGTCCATGTTCACGCTCATGAACTTCCGGTAGTAGTCCCACGGCACGGTCAGCAGCAGGTTCAGTTTCATCTCGCCGTAGATGGCGGCGTTGTTGACCAAGTGGTCGACGCCGCCGAACTGCGCGACGGTGAAATCGGCCAGCGCGGTGGCGGACTCCGGATCGGACACGTCGACCTGACCGAATACCGCGGTGCCGCCGTCGGCGACGATCTTGTCCACCACCACCGCGCCGCCCTCGGCGTTCTTGTCGGCGACGACGACGTTCGCGCCTTCGGCGGCCAGCGCCTGCGCGTAGGCCGCGCCGATGCCCTGGGCCGCGCCGGTGACGATGGCGGATCTTCCCGTGAAACGGGCCATGAGGTTTCAGCTCCTGTGTGTAGTCGTTGTCCGGCGGCGAGATCAGGCCGGGGAGGCGATGACTTTGGTCTCGAGGTACTCCTCGAATCCGGCGATGCCCATCTCACGGCCGAGGCCGGATTGCTTGTAGCCGCCGAACGGGACGTCGGCGGAGTACCAGACGCCGCCGTTGACGCTCAGCGTCCCGGTGCGCACCCCTTCGGTGACGCGCCGGATGCGCTCGGGGTCGGCTCCCCACACCGAACCGGACAGACCGTAGGGGGAGTCGTTGGCGATGCGCACGGCGTCCTCGTCACCGTCGTGCGGGATGATCACCAGCACCGGGCCGAAGATCTCCTCGCGGGCGACCGTCGCGCTGTTGGGAACGTCCGCGATCAGGGTCGGTTCGACGAAGAACCCGCGCTCGTGCTGGGCGGGCCTGCCGCCGCCGACCACGATCCGCCCGCCCTCGGCGCGGGCGATGTCGAGGTAACGCTCCACCCTGGCGCGCTGCCGTTCGGAGATCAGCGGCCCGCAGACGGTGCGCGGGTCGGCGGGATCGCCCGGCCTGATCGCGCCCAGCGTGGCCGCGGCCGCCTGCACCGCCTGGTCGTAGGCGGCGCGGGGGACCAGCAGCCGAGTGGACAGAGCGCAGCCCTGTCCGGCGTGCACGCACACCGAGAAGGCCGCGACGGAGCAGGCCGCCGCGATGTCGGCGTCGTCGAGCACGATGAACGCCGACTTCCCGCCCAGTTCGAGGAACGCCTTCTTCAGCGTCGCGGCCGCGCCCGTCATGACGGCACGGCCGGTGGCCGTGGACCCGGTGAAACTGATCATGTCTACGCGCGGGTCGGCGGTGAGCCGGGCGCCGAGCGTGTGGTCGGCGGAGGTCACGATGTTCACCACGCCGGCCGGGATATCGGTCTCCTCGGCGATGACGGCGCCGACCGCCGCCGCGCACCACGGAGTGTCCGGAGCGGGTTTGAGTACGAGCGTGTTGCCCGCGGCCAGCGCCGGGCCGAGTTTGGCGAAATTGATCTGATGCGGGAAATTCCACGGCGTGATCGCCCCGACCACGCCGATCGGCTCCCGGCGCAGCACCCGGCGGGTTTTGATGCCCATCGGCTCGGCCACGCCGAGATCGGTTTCCCAGCCGTAGGTCTCGGCGAGCCCGGCCGAGTAGGCGAGGTCGGCGACCGGGCCTTCCAGCTGCGGGCCGCCGGTGAGCATCCGGGGGGCGCCGACCTCGGCGATCGTGATTTCGCGCAGTTCCTCGACGTGCGATTGCAGGGCGGTCCGCAACTGCTCGAGGCAGCGGGCACGGAAGGCGTGATCGCGCGACCAGTTGGTCTCGTCGAACGCGGTGCGCGCGGCCTCGACGGCCGCGTCTAGATCGGCCACGTTCGCGTCGGCGGCGAGGCCGAGAACTTCCTCGGTCGCCGGGTTCACCGTCTCGAAGACACCGTCGGCGCCCTCGACCAGCTTGCCGCCGATCAGCAGGCGGGACCCGGCGGCGGGCAGAAGGCTGCTCATGGATTACTCCGATACTGTCTGGACACGTGTACGGAATATAGTCTCGAATCGCGAGCGGTGGCAATAACAGGTTTCAACTCTGCCATTCTCGCCGAGTCCACGCCTATGGAGGGACGGTACCTCCCGCTCGCGGGAGACCGTGATCGTCCGCGAGTGGGAAGGCTTGTCACGGAGGCATTGTCCCGAGCCGACGGGCAGTGGTAGTGTCCAGACACATGTCCAGCTATCTGTCTTCGCTTGCATCGCGGCACTCCGCCGTGAGGT
>NZ_BAFS01000132.1 GCF_000308415.1 Nocardia asiatica NBRC 100129
GCAGTCTGTTCACGTCCGGCACGCTGCGGCGGCAGGCGACGATGCCGATGTCGAGGCTGTCGGCGTTGCTGGTGAGGGTGATGTTCACCGCTTGGCCGTCGAGCGGTATCGACAGCGGATAGCTGGCGTCGAGGCGGGCGCCGTTCCAATACTGGGGTTCGCGCGGGCCGGGAATGTTGGAGATGACGATGTTGAACGGCGGGCTGGTCAGCGCGGCGGTGGCGGGCAGCAGCAGCGACAGCGCGAGCGGACTCAACGTCAGCGCCGAGAGTGAGATCGCTTGCACGGGGGTCAGCGCGCGATAGATCTCCTTGCCGCGCTGCATCGAGGAACTGATCGCCGCGAGCCGCGCCGCCGGGTCGGGCAGATCGGTGGCCAGATTGCACAGCAGCGCCGCCACGGAATTGCCCCCGCCCGCGCCGTCGTCGGACTCCGCCCGCAGCGAGACCGGCACCATGGCGATCAGCGGTTTGTCCGGCAGGGCGATGTGTTCGAGCAGGTAGGTGCGCAGCGCGCCCGCAGACATGGCAAGCACCACGTCGTTGAGCGTGGTGCCGGTCATCTTCTTGACCTGGCGGAGGCGATCCAGTGGCCAGGAGCGGGCGGCGCAACGGCGTGCCCCGCCGATCGGGACGTTGAACATGGTGCGCGGCGCGGCGAAGGGCAGCGTCAATTGCTGATCGAGCAGCGCGGTGCGAGCCAGGCGCAGCATAGAGGGAGCCGAGCCCGCCGCGGCCAGCAGCGCGCGCGCCCGCGTGCCCAGGGTGTGCCTGCGCGGCGGATTCGCGCGGGGCGTGGCCGAGGGCGGGAGATCCCAGGGCACCAGGGCTTCGCCGGCCTCGGGGTCGCTGGTCAGCGTGCGCTGCAGCAGCCGCTGGGCGCCGACGCCATCGATGAGGGCGTGATGCATCTTCGCGTACAGGCCGACCCGGTCCCCGGCGAGCCCCTCGATCAGATGCGCTTCCCACAGCGGTCTGTGCCGGTCGAGCAGGGTGCTGTGCAGTCCGGCGGCCACCTCCGTCAGGGCAGGCAACCCGCCCGGTTCCGGCAGCGCCCACCGCTGCACGTGGTAGTCGACGTCGACCGCGCTGTCCACCGTCCAGGCCAGCTGGGGCGTGCCGAACAGGCGAGACGGGCGCTTGCGGAACATGGGATGGAAGCTGCGGCCCGCTGCCAGCGTCGCGTACGCGCGCCGGGCGAATTCGGGTCCGGAGCCGTCCACCGGCTCGAAGACCGACAGCGAACCGACATGCATCGGATGCTCGCGTGATTCCGCGACCAGGAACAGGGCGTCCACCGGCGAGATGAATTCCATGGGCAGTTCCCTCCTGGCGACGCTGCGGCCGCGCCACGGTCTGGTTCAGGACGCGGGGACGTCGGCGACGGGCGTGCCGGACTGCTCATGGCGCGCGGCGAGCCGCGCCGGTCGAACGACGATCCCAACCGATGATTCGATGCCGAATCCGCACCGGCTGGGCGTTTCGCCGCGGAATGTGCGCCGGCGGCTCAGGACAGACGGCTGATCGGCCAATCCTGCGGCAGCTCGAGGCGCTGGCTGATCATGTGGATCGCGGTGTGCAACGCCTGGATCTCGTCGACGCCGCTGGCCACCGACGCGCCCTGCTCGCTGATGTGGAACCGGCACAGGTGCTTGCGCCGGTCGGCCGCCAGATACGGCCTGCCGATGATGATCGACAGCGAGCTGTCGGCGTCGCGTAGCGTGCGGGCCGCGATGAGAGCTTGCGGTTCCTGCTCGGCCGTGGTGGCGGCACGCGAGGGCCGGGTGGGGGCGGCGGGGAAGCAGGGATCGGAGGGCTCGGCCACGGTGAAGTGCGCGCCGTGGCTGTTGGCCTGACGCAGCTCCCACGCGATCTCCTGGAAGGCGCGGTAGAGCGCGGCGATGGAGTCGGCGCCGTGCGCCCAGCGCTCACCGATGCCCTGGATGCGGAATCCGCACACCACGCCGGTGTCGCCCGGAGCCATCTGCGGTTTCCCCACTTCGATCGACACTTCCCGCGTAGCGTCTGCCACGGTGCGGGTGGCGATCACCTCCCTGATGCGTCGCCATTTCGTGCTCGCGATCGCACCGCCGTGTTCGGACTCGCGCACTGCGGGCGTGGTCGTGTCACCAGTGACCCGCGCCGGTATCGCTCTCATAGCGAGTGGAGTACCCAAGTTGCGGCCCGGTTTATCCTGCCGTTCGAGGTGACCTGGACCGCAGCGCCGTGCCGGGTCGGCGGGCGGCGGGCGCGGTGGTTTGCCCGCAGAACACGACGCCCGACGAAGACACGCCGTACCGGCAAAATGGCTACCCGACGGTTAACGCGCCCCGGATTTGGCAGGCTGTCGCCGAAGTGTGATGGTGGGGCCGCGACGATGAGGAGGGGCGGACGAAGTGGTAACGATCGCGCAGTTGCGAGCGGTTCTGTCGATTCTGCGCGTCGACCCGGACGAGGTCGGCGCACGGGTGGGTGACCCAGGTCTGCGCGGTCCGGACGCGGAACGAGTCCTACTGATCGGTTTGCTACATCGGATTGCGAGCAGTGAGCTGCGCGAGGTCGTCACGACCACGATGGATGAGACGGAGGCCGCGCGGGCCGCCGCGCTGAGCACCTTGCCGGTCAACGGTGAGAACCCCACGGAGCAGGCGCGTTTCGACGCGCACTGGTTGCACGATCGCATCGGCGCGTTGGCCGCGGGCACCACCGTGGACCCGGTGCCGGTACTGCTGGACGCGGCCGCGCGGTCGACCGACGCCGCCGAGGCGCTGCTGCTGCTCAGCCGCAACCCCCGTGGTGACGACGCGGACACCAGATGGGAGCGGGCGCTCGACGACCTGGGGCGGGCCTATCACCTGATCAACGACGAGCGCGTGGGGCGCTCGAACACGACGACCGCGCCGCTGTAGCGACGCGGTCGTGCACGGCTTCTCCCGGCGGCGGCGGGCGCCGCCGGGCGGGTCACCTGGGTTGTGCCGGTGCGATCTGCACGGGCTTGTCCGCGAAGCGTGTGGTGCCCTCGGCGGCCTGCAGCGTGGTGAGCAGGTCGACGCCGGCCACGACGAGGGTGGGGCCGCCGACCGCGATGGTTCCGAGGATGCCGCCGAGACTCGCGCCGGTCAGCAGACCGGCCACGCAACCGACGGCGATGGTGACCAGGCAGCCGATCGCGGCGCCGATGGCGGTGCCGACGAATCCGCCGACGGCGGTGGCGAGGCCGAACTGGCTGGCGAACTCGTCACGGGCGCGCCGGTTCTCGGTCGTCGACGCGATCGGTGTCGCGACGAGCGTCTCGCTGATCGCGATGCCTTCGGGCCTGGTCGGTTTCAGCTCGAGGACCGTGCTGTCCTTCTTCAGCTCCGGACGGACCGGGATGACGGTGCCCGCGATCCGGAAGTCGAGGGGCAATGTCATGGCGACGCGGCCGTCACGGTCCCGGATGTCGACCACGTCGATCACCTGCGCGACGTCGGCGGGGGCTCCGGCGCGGTCGACGAGCACGCCGTCACGCTCGGTCAGTCGGGCGTTCTCGTCATCCGCGGGCTTGTCCCGCAGCGCTTTGGACAATTCGAAGGTTCCGCCCCGAAGCGCGGTGACGACCGTGTGGTCGACGAGCCTGGCCGAGTAGGTGATGTCGGGAGCGGGTTCGGCGTGCGCGACGCTCGCGCCGATGGTCAACGAGCCGATGGCGAGTATCGCTGCCGCAGTGATGCCGCGGAGTTGCATGATTCGTCCATTCCTTCATCAGATTTCGCAGCTGCGTCCAGCACGGCCGGATCCGCGCACTCCGGCGGCGCAAGAACAGTCGTCCAAGGTCGCTGAGCAGCCTATCAGCGCCCGCAGCAACCGATGAGCGTTCCGGCTCGACCGGTCGGAGATGTTCGAGGACCCCTCCGACCGGCCGATTCTCGAATTCGTCGCCTCAGCGCGCCGCGGCGAGTTCGCTTGCCGGCTCGGCTCCCAGGATCGTCGCGCTGGTGCCGGGCGGCCAGTCGAGGCCCGCGTCGAGCCGGTCGAGCACTTCGGCGCTGGGCCGTTGGTTGCGGGACCGCTCGATCTCGCTGACCACCTTGGCCGATGGGCCGCCGTTGCCGGCCACGTCCGCCTGGGTCCACTTCATCTCCCGCCGCCGCGCACGCACCCGTGCGGCGAGGGCTTCGAGGTCGAGCGCGCGAGCCTGCTCGGCCACGTCCGCGGGCTCGGGCTCGGCCGGCAGCGCCGGAGCGCCGGGCTCCTCCGTCCGATGCTTTTCCCGCAGCATCCCATTGGTGATCAGCCTGGACCGTTTTCGCCTACCCATTTTCGCCACACGCTCTCCCATCCTCTGTCGAGTCGATCGATTGCGTCGCACTGCTCCGGCGGCGGGCGGCGTCCACCGCGCGGGGAACGCTGAACATCATGGGGGAGTGCGGGCACGGACCCGGGCCGACGCGCCGGGTCAGTGCTGCCGGTCCTGCGGCTGCAGCAGCAGCACCGGGATCTCCCGCTGTGTCCAGGACTGGTAGGTGTCGAAGTCCGCGTAGCGGGCGACGAGCAAGGGCCACAGGCGATCTCGCTCCTCCCGTGTGGCCACGCGGGCACGGACGAGACGGTGCTCGGCGCCGATCTGCACCCGGGTCGCCGGATGCGCCAAGAGGTTGCGATACCACTGCGGATGGTTGGGCAGCCCGCCCTGCGAAGCGACGACCACCAGATCGGCGCCGTCGGCGAGATACAGCAATGGAACCGTGTACAGCTTGCCGGATTTCCGGCCCCGGTGCTCGAGCAGCAAGGTCGGCACCGGCTTGCGGAAACCCGCACCGACGCGCCACTGCCCGCCGACGCGTCCCTTGGTCCGGTGGAAAACCCAGACCTGCGCTTTCGACATGTAGTTGATGAGCGCCACGACGAGCGGGGAATCGAGGTGGCGTGGTCGGTCGGGCATCAGGTGCACCTCCTGGGGAGCCGGTGCCGGATCGGGTTCGGCGGCGCGGCGAGCGATTGATCCAATACCTATGTCCGTAGTATCGTCCAGACAGATGTCCGGTAACTATTCCATAAATGCGCCCGGCGCGCGGCGCGGGCGGCGGAACCGGTGACGAGCACGGCGGAGGAAACATGGATCGGGTCAGCGGCAAAGTCGTCTTGGTGACCGGTGCGGCGCGGGGGCAGGGTCGCAGTCACGCGGTCGCCTTGGCGGAGGAGGGCGCCGACATCATCGCCTTCGACATCTGCGCCGATATCGGCAGCAACGACTACGCGCTGGCGACCGCCGCCGACCTCGCCGAGACCGCGGAACTGGTGGCCCGGACCGGCCGCCGGGTAGTGGCCGAGCAGGTCGACGTGCGCGATCGCCCCGCGCTGCAAGCGGGGATCGCCGCGGCCGTCGCCGAACTCGGGCGCTTGGACGTGGTCGTGGCGAACGCCGGGATCTGCCCGCTCGGCCACCACGTGCCGCTGCAGGGATTCGTCGACGTCTTCGACGTCAACTTCGTAGGCGTGGTGAACACGGTGCACGCGGCCCTGCCGCAGCTGAGCGCGGGCGCTTCGATCATCGTCACCGGGTCGGTCGCGGGCCTGGTGCCGCAGACCGGTTTCAACGGCCAGCAGGCGCTGCAAGGCCCCGGCGGCGACGGCTACGGTCTGTCCAAGAAGATGATCCGTTCCTACACCCAGACTCTGGCGCTGACGCTGGGACCCAGCTCCATCCGCATCAACGCGGTGCACCCGACCAACGTGGACACCGACATGCTGCACAACCCGGGCATGTACCAGATCTTCCGTCCCGACATACAGAATCCCACGCGCGAGGACGCGGAGGTCACCTTCCCGTTCATGCAGGCCATGCCGATTCCGTTCGTCGAGTCCTCGGACATCTCGCATGCGGTGACGTTCCTGGCCTCCGACGAGTCGCGGTACGTGACCGGCTTGCAGATGTTCGTCGACGGCGGCGCGTCGCTGAAATTGGGCCTGGCCGGCCAGTGACGCGAAGCGGCGTCACTTCAGGATGAGCAACGCGGACCGCTCGATGCGGTCCGCGATATCCGCATAGGACCGGTAGCCCATCCCGGCGTGCACCAGTGCGCCCGCGTAGAGCAATTCGAGCGATTCGAGAATATCCGCGTCCGCGGTTTCGGCCAGGGCGTGCGCGAGGCGAGTGCGAATTTCCAGGCCGATGCGCGACCGCAAATGTTCGACATCGGGATCGCGACCGAGTAGCGCGCTGGTGACCGCACCGGACAATTCCGGTTCGTCGGCGACCAGCAGGGCGATGCCGCGCAATTCGGCGATCACCCGCACGGTGGCGTCCGGGTCGTCGCTCACCGGTGAGGGCGTCGCGCGCAGCCTGCGCCAGAAGATCTCCGCGACCAGGTGTTCCTTGGAGGAGAAATAGGTGTACGCGGTCGCGGTGCCGACCTTGGCGTTGGCGGCGACCATGCGAATGGTCATGCCCGCGAATCCCTCTCGCGAAAGCACTTCCAGCGCCGACCGGGTGAGCTTGTCGACCGTGTCGGCCTGCTTTCCGGACAAGCGCCGACGCGTCGCTTCGACGGTTCTGGAATCGCTTTCGGACATGTGTCTAGATGGTAGTGCCGTTATTTCGCCGGAGCAACTTCCCGGCTGCCGGAACCGTTGTGTTCTCGGCCACGGTGGAATTGCCGTTCGAGGTGCGGCTACGGCTGGTCCGCCGCGCCGAGCGAGTCGATCCGCGCCAATTCGTCGGCCAGCCGGGCGAGATGGGCGAGCACCGCCGGTTCGTCCTTGTCCGGTAGGCCGTATACGACATCGGTGACTCCGGCGCGGTCCCATTCGGCCAGGCGTGCGGCGTCGGGTTTGTAGTCGAGGGCTACCACCCGCGGACGTCCGGTCCGCCCTGCCTGCCGCCAGATCGGGTGGAATTGCGCGAGCCGATCCGCGATGTCCGTCTCCCCGGGGGTGGTGATCCAGCCGTCGGCGGACTCGGCGATCCACCGGAAGGTGCGCTCGGTGCCCGCCGCTCCGATCAGCACCGGAACCGAGCGTCGCACCGGTTTCGGCCAGGCCCAGCTCGGGCCGAAGCGCACGAACGAGCCTTCGTGGCTGGCCTCGTCCTGGCCCCACAGTGCCCGCATCGCCGTCAGGTACTCGCGCAGTACGGTGCGCCGTTTGTTCGCGGGCACGCCGTGATCGGCCAGTTCGTCGGTATTCCAGCCGAATCCGGCGCCGAGGACGACCCGGCCGCCGCTGAGGTGGTCGAGGGAAGCGATCGTCTTGGCCAGGGTGATCGGATCGTGCTCGGCCGGAAGCGCGACGGCGGTGGCCAGCTCGACGCGTTGGGTGACGGCGGCCGCCATGGACAGCGCCACCCAGGGATCCAGTGTGCGCAGGTACCGGTCGTCGGGGAGGGAAGCGTCACCGGTCTGCGGATGCGCCGCGTTGCGGGCGATCGGGATGTGGGTGTGCTCGGGGACGTAGAAGGAGTCGAATCCCGCCTGTTCCGCCGCGCGGGCGGCCGCGGCCGGGGTGATGCCGCGGTCGCTGGTGAACAGCACGATGCCGAATCGCATGGAAATTCCTGCCTTCTCGAGTCGTTCGATGGCGAGCGGTCCTGCGCCGATGGACACCTCGTCGCGTTGACGGTGCCGCCACCGGGAGGTTCGACCCATGCAACGCCATGTGTCTGGACAGTTGTTCGGACTGTAGTTCGACTGAGTCAGTGGTGCAAGAACGCGTTCTCGCTGCGCGCGGCGGATGTGGAGACGTGCGCTGCCGCATCCCGGGTTTCGAAGAGATCCCCCATTCGGGATTGTCCTGAAAATGTGTCGGTGGTACCGTCCAGACACATGTCCAGCTATGTGTCTCCATGTGGTACGGCTCGGCTGCCAGCCGTGGA